>NZ_JBHWUU010000016.1:0-112647 GCF_042737375.1 Streptomyces sp. NPDC060000 | reverse complement strand
TCCCCCGGGGGAAGGGGCGCCCCGCGTCAGCCGCGCAGTACCGCTCCCGTGCGCTCGCCCGCCAGGGCGACCGCCGCGTCCCGCGCGGCCGACGCCTCGTCGACGGTCAGCGTCCGGTCACCCGCGCGGAAGCGCAGCGCGTACGCGAGCGACTTCCGCCCGTCACCGAGCTGCTCCGCGTTCTCGTACACGTCGAACAGCCGGATCCCCTCCAGCAGTTCACCGGCGCCCTCGCGCAGCGCGGCCTCGACGTCGGCGTGCGGCACGAACGTGTCGACGACGAGGGCGACGTCCTGCGTGGCCACCGGGAACGCCGAGATGCTCGGCGCCCGGGGCGTGTCGTCGCCGACCTGCTCCAGGACGTCCAGGTCCAGCTCCATCGCGGAGGTACGCGAGGGCAGGCCCAGTGCCTTCAGCACCCGCGGATGCAGCTCGCCGGCGTGGCCCACGACGCGCTCGGCGCCGTCGACGACGACCACCAGCTCGGCGCACCGGCCCGGATGCCACGGCCCGTACTGGCCGCTGCGGACGACCAGTTCGGCCCCGGCCTCGCGGGCGACGGCACGCGCCGCCTCGACCGCGTCGGCCCAGTCCGCCGGACGGCCCCTGCCCCACCAGCCGGCCTGCTCGCGGGCGCCCGCGAGGACGGTGGCGACATGGCGCGGCTGCGCGGGCAGCACGGCGTCCAGCGACGCGAGCTCCTCGTCCGTGGGCCGGCGGTCGACGGGCAGGTGCCCGGCGACGCGCTGCTCCTCCTGCGGGAGGAACACCAGTCCGGTCTCGAAGAGCGCCAGATCGTGCGAGCCCCGGCCGTCGTTGCGCCGCAGGGCGGCCAGCAGGCCCGGCAGCAGCGACGTACGGAGCGCGGGCTCCTCGTCGTTGAGCGGGTTGGTGAGCTTCACGACACGGCGGGCCGGGTCGTCGGCGTCCAGGCCGAGCTGGTCGAAGACCTGCTCGCCGATGAACGGGTAGTTCGGCGCCTCGACATAGCCGGCACCGGCCAGTGCCCGGCCGACGCGGCGGTGCAGGCGCTGGCGGTGGGTGAGGCCGCGGCCGGAGGGCGGCTTGGGCAGCGTGGAGGGCAGGTTCTCGTAGCCCTCCAGCCGGATGACCTCCTCCGCGAGGTCGTTGACCTCGGCGAGGTCGGGCCGCCAGGACGGGACGGTGACGATCAGCTCGTCCTGCCCGTACACGTCGCAGCCGATCTCCTGGAGGCGGCGGACCACGGTCTCCCGGCCGTACTCCACCCCCGCGACCTTGTCCGGGTGGTTCGCCGGGACGCTGATCGAGTGCGGGGCGGACGGGGCGATGATCTCCGTGACGCCCGCGTCGGCCGTACCGCCCGCGAGCAGCACCAGCAGGTCGACCGTGCGCTGCGCGGCGGCCGCCGCGGCCTGCGGGTCGACACCCCGCTCGAAGCGCTTGGACGCCTCGGAGGACAGCTTGTGCCGGCGGGCCGTGCGCGCGATCGACACCGCGTTGAAGTGGGCGGCCTCGATGACCACGTCGGTCGTCAGGCTTCCCGCGGCGTCGTGGTCGGCGATCTCGGTGTTGGCGCCGCCCATGACACCGGCGAGGCCGATGGGGCCGCGATCGTCGGTGATCACCAGGTCCTCGGCGTGCAGCTCGCGCGTCACCCCGTCGAGGGTGACGATCCGCTCGCCCTCCCCGGCCCTGCGTACGCCGATGGTGCCCTGGACCAGCGACCGGTCGTAGGCGTGCAGCGGCTGGCCGAGCTCCATCATCACGTAGTTGGTGATGTCGACGGCGAGCGAGATCGGGCGCATGCCGACCTTCTGGAGCCGGCGCTTCAGCCAGATCGGGGAGCGCGCCTCGGGGCTCAGACCGGTGACGGTGCGGGCGGTGAAGCGGTCGCAGCCCATCGGCTCGGAGACCTGCACCGGGTAGCCGAAGGCGTTGGGCGCCGGTACGTCGATCAGCGCCGGGTCGCGCAGCGCCAGCCCGTAGGCGATGGCGGCCTCACGGGCGACACCGCGGATGGAGAGGCAGTCGCCGCGGTTGGCGGTGACGGCGATGTCGAGGAGCTCGTCGACCAGCTCGAGGAGCTCGATGGCGTCCTTGCCGACCTCGGTCTCCGGCGGCAGCACGATGATGCCCTTGGTGCCGTCGTCGCCCATGCCCAGCTCGTCGCCGGAGCAGATCATGCCGTGGGAGGTCTTGCCGTACGTCTTGCGCGCGGCGATCGCGAAGCCGCCGGGCAGGACCGCGCCCGGGAGGACCACGACGACCTTGTCGCCGACGGCGAAGTTGCGGGCGCCGCAGACGATCTCCTGGGGCTCACCGGTGCCGTTGGCGGTGCCGACGTCGACCGTGCAGAAGCGGATCGGCTTCTTGAAGCCCTCGAGCTCCTCGATGGTGAGCACCCGGCCCACGACGAGCGGGCCCTTGAGGTCGGCTCCGAGGTGCTCGACGGTCTCGACCTCGAGGCCCGCCGACACGAGCTTGGCCTGCACGTCACGGCCGGTCTCGGTGGCCGGCAGGTCGACGTACTCCCGCAGCCAGGAAAGCGGGACCCGCATCAGATCTCCATCCCGAACGGCCGGGTGAACCGGACGTCACCCTCGACCATGTCTCGCATGTCTTCGACGTTGTGGCGGAACATCAGCATCCGCTCGATGCCGAACCCGAAGGCGAACCCGCTGTACTTCTCCGGGTCGACGCCGCAGGCGGCCAGCACCTTGGGGTTGACCATGCCGCAGCCGCCGAGCTCGATCCAGCCCTCGCTGGAGCAGGTGCGGCAGGGGCGGTCGGGGTTGCCGACGGACTCGCCGCGGCAGACGTAGCACACCATGTCCATCTCGGCGGACGGCTCGGTGAAGGGGAAGAAGTTGGGCCGCAGCCGGGTCTTCATGCCCTCGCCGAACAGCGACTGGACCATGTGGTCCAGGGTGCCCTTGAGGTCGGCCATGGTCAGGCCCTCGTCCACGGCGAGCAGCTCGACCTGGTGGAAGACCGGGGTGTGCGTCGCGTCCAGCTCGTCGGTGCGGTACACGCGGCCGGGGCAGATCACGTACACCGGGAGCTCACGGCCGAGCAGCGAGCGGATCTGGACCGGCGAGGTGTGGGTGCGCAGCACGACCCCGGACTCGGTGCCGCCCTGGGGGCCCTGCACGAAGAACGTGTCGGCCTCGCCGCGGGCCGGGTGGTCCGGGCCGATGTTGAGGGCGTCGAAGTTGAACCACTCGGCCTCGACCTGCGGGCCCTCGGCGACCTCGTAGCCCATGGCCACGAAGACGTCCTCGATGCGCTCCGACAGCGTGGTGAGCGGGTGGCGGGCGCCGGCCGGCACGCGGTCGTACGGCAGCGTGACGTCCACCGCCTCCTCGACCAGCACGCGCTGGTCGCGCTCGGCCTCCAGCTCCTCCTGGCGGGCGGCGAGTGCCTTGTTCACGGCGCCCCGTGCCTGACCGACCAGCTTGCCGGCGGCCGCCTTGGCATGCGGGGGCAGCGCGCCGATCTCGCGGTTGGCCAGGGCCAGCGGGGAGGTGCCGCCGGTGTGGGCGACCTTGGCCTCCTGGAGGGCGTCGAGGGAGTCCGCGGCGGCGAAGGCGGCGAGCGCCCCGTCCCGCATGCGCTCGATCTCTTCCGGTTTCAAGGCCTCGACCTCTACCGGGTCGTACGACTTATTCGGTGCCGACATCTCTTCCCGTGCTTCCGGTTGGCTGGCTGAAGGTCCCCGTCACCGACTCACGCAGAGGTCAGAGGGCCGTCCATGGGACACAAGGGTGCCAAAGGCCGAGTCTAACGGGGTGGAGGTGTACCCATGCGCCCGCGGGCCGTCCGGCCGGTTCTCAGGTGAGATAGGCCGGGAGGCTCACGGGCAACGTAAATCGGAACTCGGCGCCGCCGCCGGGGGCGCGGCCGACCGTGATGACGCCCCCGTGGGCTTCGACGATGCCCTTGACGATGTACAGCCCGAGGCCCGTGCCGCCGCGCTTGCTGCCCCGCCAGAAGCGGGTGAAGACGCGGTTCATGGACTCCTCCGGGATGCCTGCGCCCTCGTCGCTCACGGTGACCGATGTGCCGGTTTCCTCCCCCTCACGGGGGGAAGCGGCGGGCGTGACGTCAATGGTGACGGTTCCCTCGCCGTGGCGCACCGCATTTTCGAGGAGGTTGCTGAGGACCTGGTCGACCTTGTCGGGGTCGGCCCACAGGGCGGGCAGCGGCTGTTCGAGGCGCAGCAGGAACCGGTCGGCGGGCTGTCCGGCGGCGACGTAGGCCTGGATGTGCCGTCCCACGGCCGCGCCCATGTCGACGGGCTGGCGGCGCACCTCCAGCCGTCCCGAGTCGATGCGCGAGATGTCGAGCAGCTCGGCGATGAGGCGGGTGACCCGGTCCGCGTCGGCGTCGACGGTCTCCAGCATCAGCCGCTTCTGGTCGTCGGTGAACCGCGACCACTTGGCGAGCAGGGTGGCGGTGAAGCCCTTGACCGAGGTGAGGGGCGAGCGCAGTTCGTGGGCGACGACGGCGATCAGCTCGGCGTGGCTGCGTTCGGTGCGGCGGCGGGCCTCGGTGTCGCGGACCGAGACGACGACCCGGCGGACGGGCCCGGTGGGTTCGGTACGGACGTACCGCACCGAGACGAGCACCTCGCGCCCGCCCGGCAGCAGCAGGTTGCGCTCGGGCTGGCCGACCCGGATGGCGAGGCCGCCGTAGGGGTCGGTCAGCTGCCACCAGCGGCGGCCTTCGAGGTCCTCCAGCGGCAGGGCTTTGTCGAGCCGCTGTCCCAGGGCGTCCTGGGCGCGGACGGCGGTGATGCGCTGGGCGGCGGCGTTGAAACACACGACGCGTCCGTGCTCGTCGGCGACCACGAGCCCGTCGGGCAGGTCGTCGGGGTCGATGCCGAGGCCGGCGAGGTCACCGGCCGGCCGGGGCGCGGAGCCGTCGGGCGCGACCCGCGCGTCCCGTGTACCGCTGATGCCGACGCTCATTCCCCGTACCCCACCTCTCAGACGACTGAGGGGCCCCCGAGCTGGTCACCCTACTAGCTCTCGGTGACGGAGCGGCACCCTCCGGAGGCACGCTGTGCACGGGCCGATGCATAGAGACATACGGCGGCGGCGGTCGCGAGGTTCAGGCTCTCGGCCTTCCCGTGGATCGGGACCCGTACGACGGCGTCCGCGAGGTCCCGCGTCTCCTCGGGGAGCCCCCAGGCCTCGTTCCCGAACACCCACGCCGTGGGGCCGCCCATCGTCGCGTTGTCCAGCTCGTCGTCGAGGTCGTCGTCCCCCGCGCCGTCGGCGGCGAGGATCCGCACCCCGGCGTCCTTCAGCCCGGCCACGGCCCTCTCGACGGGGACCCCGACCGCCACGGGGAGGTGGAAGAGGGAGCCGACGGAGGCGCGGACGGCCTTGGGGTTGTAGAGGTCGACGGAGGCGTCGGTCAGTACGACGGCGTCGGCGCCCGCGGCGTCCGCGCACCGCAGGACGGTGCCGGCGTTGCCGGGGTCGCGCACATGGGCCAGGACGGCGACGAGCTTCGGCCGGGCGGCGAGGATCTCCTCGAACGGCGTGTCGAGGAACCGACAGATCCCGACGAGCCCCTGCGGGGTGACGGTGGTGGAGACTTCCTCGATGACCTGCTCGGCGGCGAGGTGCACCCGGGCACCGGCGGCGCGGGCCTCGCCGATGATGTCGGCGTACCGCTCCGCGGCCTCGACGGTGGCGAACAGCTCCACCAGGGTCGCCTCGCCACCGGCCCGGTGAGCGGCCGCCTCCCGCACGGCCTGCGGCCCCTCCGCGAGGAACAGCCGGTCCTTCCCCCGGAAGTTCCGCCTGGCGAGTCGCCGGGCGGCGGCGACGCGGGGGGAACGGGGGGAGATCGGCTCGGGGCTGGCGGGGGGCATGTCTGGTTCACCTTCGGTATCTGTACGGCCGGCTCGGCAGCGG
Source organism: Streptomyces sp. NPDC060000 (assembly GCF_042737375.1). NCBI lineage: Bacteria > Bacillati > Actinomycetota > Actinomycetes > Kitasatosporales > Streptomycetaceae > Streptomyces > Streptomyces sp. NPDC060000. Next base: position 106,738 of record NZ_JBHWUU010000016.1, on the reverse strand, counting down.
GGGCGACCACAGCCCCCGAGGGGCGCGGGGCGGTATCGATGTGCGGCTCCGCCGCGCGGGCGCGACCGGCCACGGACGGCCGGCACCCTGACGACGGCCTCGATGGGCGTCAGCAGCAAAGGACCCGCAGGCTTCCGCAGCCTGCGGGTCCTCCAAGTCACATCGGCTCGACGCCGGCGTGGCGTCACGCAGCCTTGGGCGCGTTCACGTCCGCCGGGAGGGCCTTCTGCGCGACCTCGACCAGCGCGGCGAACGCGGTGGCGTCGTTCACGGCCAGCTCGGCGAGGATCTTGCGGTCGACCTCGATGTTCGCGGCGTTCAGACCCTGGATGAAGCGGTTGTACGTGATGCCGTTGGCGCGGGCAGCGGCGTTGATGCGCTGGATCCACAGTCGACGGAAGTCGCCCTTGCGCTTCTTGCGGTCGTTGTAGTTGTAGACCAGGGAGTGGGTGACCTGCTCCTTGGCCTTGCGGTACAGGCGCGAACGCTGACCGCGGTAACCCTTGGCGGCCTCGAGGATCGCCCGGCGCTTCTTGTGGGCGTTGACTGCCCGCTTGACGCGTGCCACTTGTTTAACTCCTTGTAGCGGGGCCGTGGTGGGACTCACACGACCCGGAATCGATGGGTCCCGGTCTGAGATCAGGCGCGCCTCACGCGCCCGACGTCACTTGCCGAGAAGCTTCTTGATCTTCGCGGCGTCGCCCGGGGCCATCTCGGCGTTGCCGGTGAGGCGACGCGTCACGCGGGACGACTTGTGCTCGAGCAGGTGGCGCTTGCCGGCGCGCTCACGGAGCACCTTGCCGGAGCCGGTGATCTTGAAGCGCTTGCTGGCACCGCTGTGCGTCTTGTTCTTCGGCATAGCGCCGTTATCTCCTCGTCGGTGGCGTTCCGGTGCCCGGTCGTGAAACCGGGCACGGTGGAACGTCGCTGGTATCGGTTACGTCCTCGGGACTCGCGTCCCGCGGATCACGCCTCGGCGGAAGCCTCGGCAGGGGCCTCGGCGTCAGCCTCGACCTCGACGTCGGCCTCGAGGTCGTCCTCGCCCTCGGCCTCGGTCTCGAAGTCACCCTCGGTGTTCACGGCGTCGGCGTCCGCGGCGTTCTGCGAACGGCCCGGATTGGCCTTCGCCTCGGCCTTGCGGGCTTCCTGCGCCTGGCGCGCCTCGGCCATGGCCTCGGTCTTCTTCTTGTGCGGGCCGAGAACCATGATCATGTTCCGGCCGTCCTGCTTCGGGTTCGACTCGATGAAGCCGAGGTCCTCGACGTCCGACGCGAGACGCTGCAGCAGTCGGTAGCCGAGTTCCGGCCTGGACTGCTCGCGACCACGGAACATGATCGTGATCTTGACCTTGTCGCCCTGCTTGAGGAACCGGACGACGTGACCCTTTTTGGTGTCGTAGTCGTGCGGGTCGATCTTCGGCCGGAGCTTCATTTCCTTGATGACCGTGTGCGCCTGGTTCTTGCGCGCCTCACGGGCCTTCATGGCCGACTCGTACTTGAACTTCCCGTAGTCCATGAGCTTGCAGACCGGCGGGCGAGCGCTCGCCGCCACCTCGACCAGGTCGAGGTCGTACTCCTGCGCAAGCTCCAGGGCCTTGGCCAGCGGCACGATGCCGACCTGCTCGCCACTGGGACCGACAAGTCGCACTTCGGGAACGCGAATCCGGTCGTTGATGCGGGGCTCAGTGCTGATGGATCCTCCTTGGTAGCACCACACGGCGGTCTGGCGGACGGCCGCGTAACGTCTGTGTTCGGTAGTCTTGACAACCACGCCGAAGCACAAAAAATGCCCCGAACGATCACATGCGGGGCTCCAAGCACTACCGGAGCACCGCCGCGAGGATCGCGGGGCGCACTACCGGGCGACTCCATCGTCCGTACGGAACGATGGTGGCCGCCTGACCGGGGTGACCCGCCATCCCTGGGGACGGTCGGGTGGGAGTTCGGAGCCTCCACTTGTGGGCCGGATCCGCTTGCTGAGGGGCACGCGTGTCCGACCGGTCGTTACACGAGATTACCAGCCGACGCCAGTAACGGCCAATCGAGCCTCGGTACGAGGTCCGGGCCGGCCTGCGCCTATCGTGTGGGGCATGAGTGAGACCTCCCCCGCCGGCTCCGCCGAGGCCCCCGGCACCCCCGACTTCGACGACATGACCCGCGACATCGCGGAGGTCCCCGCCGTCGAGGTGATCGTGACGGTCGCCGTCAACCTGATGAGCGCCGCCGCCGTGAAGCTGGGGCTCACCGAGGAGGGCGAGAAGTACAAGGACCTCGACGAGGCCCGCAAGCTGATCCACGCCCTGGCCGGCCTGCTGGACGGCAGCGCGACCGAGATCAGTTCCTTCCACGCGGCACCGCTGCGCGACGGTCTGAAGTCGCTCCAGCTGGCGTTCCGCGAGGCGTCCCTCGTCCCGGACGAGCCGGGCCAGGGCCCGGGCGAGAAGTACACGGGCCCGATCTACGGCTGAGCCGGGGTTTCGGCTGTTCAGCTCTCCGGCTGACTCAGCTCTTCACGTACAGGGGCTCGCCCGGAGGCGTCGTCCCGGCCGGCAGCAGTGCCAGGTCGAGGCCGCGCACCAGGCGGGCCCTCAGTGTTTCGTCGGCGGCGAGACGCCGGGCCACCGCCCGGGCGGTCTCGGCGGGGACGGCGGCCGGGTCGAGGACGAGGGCGAGGGTGCCGTCTGCCTGCCCCGGCCCGAGGTGTGCGCTGAGCACCTCCGGCTCGGCGGCCACCGCGGCCCGCACCGCCGCGACCACGGCCGGGTCGGCCAGCGGGTCGGCCGACGTACGGCCCTCGGCGAGCGCCAGCAGCGCCGGTCCCGTCAGTTCGAAGGCCACCGGTCCGGCCAGGTCGAGGACGACCGTGTCCGCCTTCTCGTGGGCGGCGGCCTGCAGCGCCTGGTGCAGGGGTACGGCGACCGGACGGGCCTCGGGGTCCCAGCGGGCGAGAGCGTCCGTGGAGGTGAACGCGGGCAGCGCGGTGCGGGCCCCCGCCTTCAGCGTGGGGACGGCCATGTCGCTGGTCTTCTCGCGGCGCAGGCCCTTCTCGTCCTCCTCCACCTCGCCCAGCACGGCCACCACGGGAACGAGCAGCCGGGCGCCCTTGAGGGCCGCCAGAACCGGGCCCACGGCCGTGCGGTCCTCGGCCCAGGATGCGAGCGCCGCGCTCAGCCGGGGGTCGGCGGAGCCGTCGTCGTCGGAGAAGCCGGAGTCGGGAATGTTCTTGTTCGCCACGGTCGTCGACCCTATCGGGGGGATGCTGCCGGGCTTGTGCGGGGCCCGAAACACCGTGGTGACGCCTTTCACGGGATTCTCAGACATCCCTGACGTACCTCTAACCTCCGTCTAACGGCCTGCACAGTCGCCGGGTCGAGCATCGACGGTCATGGAGTCCTCCAGAGCACGTCGCAGCCGCGCTCGCATCCCCCGGCGCCGTCCGCTCCTCCGCACCGCGCTCACGACGGTCGCCGTCCTGGGTGCCACGGCGGGCGGGACCGTCTATGTGAGGGCCCAGGCGGGCCCGGGCACGGGAGCCGTATCGTCGTCCTCCGTGACGTCGTCGGCGTCGGTGTCCGGTCCGGGGAACGGGAAGGTGTCGGTGGAGTCGGTGGCGGCGCCCGAGAAGGACTACGACACGCTGCTGGCGTCGGCGCTGAGGTCGGTGGCCGTGCCGGGCGACGCGGCCGTGGCCGCGGCCGTTCTCGACCTGGACTCGGGCGCCGGCGCCGCGTACGGCGGTGCGGCCTTCGACACGGCGAGCATCGTCAAGGTGGACATCCTGGCGACGCTGCTGCTCCAGGCGCAGGACGCGGGCCGGTATCTCACGGCGGCGGAGAAGACGTACGCCACCGCGATGATCGAGAACAGTGACAACGACTCGGCGTCGGCGCTGTGGCGGATCATCGGCGGGGCGAAGGGGCTCGACGCCGCGAACGAGCGGTTCGGACTGACCGGCACTTCGGGCGGCGACGACATGCTGTGGGGCCTGACGCAGACCACGGCCGCCGATCAGCTCACCCTGCTCCGGCAGGTCTTCGGCGACGAATCCGAGCTGAGCGAGGCAGCACGGACGTACGTCCAGGGTCTGATGGGACAGATAGCCGCCGACCAGCGCTGGGGGGTGTCGGCGGCGGCCGACGGCTCGTCGTGGGCGCTGAAGAACGGCTGGCTGGCGCGCAGCACGACCGGGCTGTGGGACATCAACAGCATCGGCCGGGTGACCGTGGCCGGGCACGACTGTCTGGTGGCCGTGCTGTCCGACGGCAACGCGACACAGGCGGCCGGCATCTCGCTGGTGGAGCAGGTGGCAAAGGCGGCGGTGTCGGCGTTCCGGGGCGACGGTGCTTCGGCGTCGTCATCCGCGTCCGCGTCGTCATCTCCGTCGGCGTCCGCCTCGTCGGCCGCCGACGAATAGCCGTCCGCGTCCCCCCGGGGGCCCGGCGCGGGTGTCAGAGGGTCTCGTAGGTCTCGTGCGTCTCGTGCCGGTCGCGCTCGCGGCGGCCGCGCCACAGCACGACCGCCGTCACCAGCAGCACTCCCCCGGCGCCGCCCGCGAGCAGGCCCGCCCCGCTCGACGTGCCGTCGTCCGCCTTCGGCCTGTCCGGGCCCGAGCCGAAGTACCGCTCGCCGTAGGCCGCCGACTGCAGGCCCTCCGGTCTGAGGTCGGCGGCGGCCTTGATCGCGGCGGCCGGGTCGATGAAGCCGTAACCCCGGGAGTCGTCACGGCCGCCGGTGGGGGCGTTGCGGGCGGTGTCCTCCAGGAGCTTCTTGATCTGGGCCGGAGTGAGGCCCGGGTGGGCGCCCTTGACGAGGGCCACCGCGCCCGAGACGAAGGCGGAAGCCGCGCTGGTCCCCCATCCCTCGTAGTACTTGTGGTCCGGGTCGGCGATGACGACGTCGACGCCGGGCGCGCTGACCGTGGCGTACCAGCGGCGGGTGGAGAAGGAGGCGCGGGTGCCGTAGCGGTCGACGGCGGTCGCGGCGATGACGCCCGGGTAGGCGGCCGGGTAGGAGATGTGGTCGCCCTTCTCCCCGCCGTTGCCGGCCGAGGCGACGACGACCGAGCCCTTCTTCAGCGCGTACTGGACGGCCTCGTCCTCGGCGGGTTCGGGGTGGGCTGAGGCGGAGTCGTCGCCGAGGGAGAGGTTGATGATGTCGGCGCCCTGGTCGGCGGCCCAGCGGATGCCTTCGGCGAGGGCGTTGCCACGGGTGTTGCGGGCCTTGGTGCGCTGCGGGTCGCCGTCCTCCAGGATCACCCGGACGGGCAGGATCTTCGCCTCCGGGGCGATGCCGAGCACGCCGTCCGCGTTGCCGTAGCCGTGGCCGTGACCGGCGATGATGCCGGCCATCGCGGTGCCGTGGCGGGCCCACGCGCGGTCACCGGGCCCGGCCCCGAAGCCGACCATGTCCTTGCCGGTGAGCACATTGCCGGTGAGGTCGGGATGATCGGCCTCGACGCCGGTGTCCAGGACGGCGACGGTGATGCCCGCGCCCTTGGTGCTCTGCCAGGCCTCCTGGGTGTGCAGGGCCTCCAGGGCCCACTGCTTGGCGCGGATGCCGTCGGCGTACGCGGTGGAGGGCGGCACGAGGGCGACGGTGGCGGCGAGGAGACAGCACACGATCCCGGCCCGGCGGGTCGTACGGGTCGTACGGGTGCTCATGAGGGCTGCTCCGAGGGCGTGACGACGGTCTTGCGCAGGCCGCGCTCGATGCGGTCGGCGAGGCCCTGGGCCTCGTTGCCGAGGCCGGCCTGGGCGGGGGCCGTGGTGGCGCCGGTCGCGGTGGCCGCCGGGGCGGGCTGCGGGGTGTCGACCACGCGGCCGTCGGCCCAGCCGGAGACGGCGTAGACGACGACGGGCGCGTCGGTGAGGACGGAGACCGTCCACGCGGCACGCTGTTTGTCGCCGAAGGCGGCGGCGACGGTGCCCTTCGCGGCGTACGGCCTGGGCATCAGGTCGGTCCGCCCGGCCAGCCCCTCCTTCGTGAAGCGGGTGTCGAGCGCGCCCATGGTGGCCGCGTCGGCCGTGGTGAACAGCAGGCCGACGGTGGTCACGTAGCTCTGGGTGGCGTCGGTGTAGGTGGCGCGCAGGAGCCGCCGGCAGCCGACCGGGGCGAGGGCCTTGAGGAGCAGAGGGTCGAAGGCGGCGGCGCAGCCGGTGTCCGGGGCGACGGCTATCCGCGTCCAGGTGCGGTCGGCGCCGCCTGGGCCCGCGCCCTGTCCGTCGACCGTGGGCGGGAACAGCTGATCGACCGGCACGTTGTGCCACAGGTCGCCCGCGGTGGCGTAGGTGCTGCGCTCGGTGGCGTCCGCCGAGTCTCCGACCAGCCAACTGCCGGTGACCGCACCGCCGATGAGTCCCATCCCGAGGACGACACAGGCGGCGGCCACGGCGACGTGTCCCCGCCTGCCGAACGTACGGGGAGTGTCCCGGTACCTCTCGGGCCGGGCGAACGTCACAACGGGCCGGGTGGCACCGGGGGTGCCGCCCGGACTCAGGGGAGCGCTCCAGGAGAGGGCCGGATCGGGGCCGCGCGCCCCGTCCGGGGCAGCGTCGGGCCGCCGTGGAACCTCCGGCGCGGGGGCCGAGGGGGCCATGGGCGGCATCGGCGGCGCGAGCGGCACGGCGAACTCGGGCTGCCGCACGGCCGCCCCTGGGCTCCAGGCCGGCCCGTCGTCCGCCGCAGCCGGGACCGTCTGGGAGCGGCTGCGCCACCCGCCGCCCCCGGCACCTTCCGCCTCCGCCCCGGCCTCCGTCTCCTGCAGGCTCCGCCCGGGCGCGGGCACCCAACTGCGGGGCAACGGCGACCAGACACTGCCGGACTCGGGCGAGGCGGCCCCCGCCGGGCCCACGGGACGGGAGAAAACCCCCGAGCCGTCGGAACCGGCGGGGCGTGAGGAGCCGTCGCCCTCGACGGGACGGGGTGCGGGCGTACCGGCGCGGGAGGCGGCCCCGCCCGGGGCGGCGGGGCGGGAGACGTCCGAGGGGGTGGCGCGGGATGCCGCGCCGCCGGAGCCCGCGGCGCGGGAGGCGTCGCCCTCGGCGGGACGGGAAGCAGCCGTGCCGGCCCCGGGGGCCGCGCCGCCGGAGCCTGCGGGGCGGGAGCCGTCCGAGGCCGTGGAGCGCGCGTTCGACGTGGTGGGGCGCGGGGCGCGGCGGAAGTCGTGGGGCGGGGCGGGGCGCGGGACATGCGGGGTGGCCGGGCGTTCCTCGGCGCGCGCGGGCGTTCCGGCGTCGTCACGTCGTGGGGCCGAGCCGGGGCGGGCCGGCTGCGGCGGGGTGTCCGGGAAGCGGGCCGACGCGGGCGGCGGGGGCGGGGTCATGGCGTCCGTGTGCTGAGCCCGCAGATCGGTGAAGCGGGGGGCGGTGCGGGAAATGGGGGGAACCGTGTCCGAGGAGGGGAAACCGTCCCGGGCTGCGCCCTCACCCCGGTCGGCGGACGCTCCCGCCGGACCGCCGGAAACCCGACGCCCGCCGCGCGGCTCAGCAGAGCGGGGACCCACCCCACGGGGGGCCTCCGGGTGCGGCGGACCGGCGGGTGTCCGGGGTGCGGCCTCCCGCGGGGCCGGGGCGGTGGTCGTCCGAGGAGCGAACTCCCGCGAGTCCGTGCCGCGCGGGGCCTGCGGATGCGGCGGGTCCGTGGGGGTCCGGCGGGCGGGCTCCGGGTCCGTCGGGGGCTCGGGCGGGCGGGGCGGGGCGGTGGGGCGTGGGGGGACGCCGGGGTGGGGCGGCACGTCCGGGCGCGGAGGGACCGAGGCGCGGCGTGCTTCCGTGCTCATGCACCCCCCGTTTCCTCGTCCCCGGGCCGTCGTTCTGGTAGCGGGCGGTCGGTCTTCTGCCCGGGCGGCCCGGCGCGGACTCGGTGGTCCGTCCGGGCACGCATACCCGCACGGGCGGACCGGCATCCCGACGGGGGTGCCCGGCCGGAGCCGTTCCGCCATGCGTGCGCGTCACTCTACGGCTTGTCGCCGGGCAAACGGGAACCAGTCGGCGACGCCCGGGGCATCTGCCCGGAACGTCCCCCTACCCTGCGGTAATCCAGTCTGGCAGGCTGCGTTCATGACTGCGCGCGCCGCCGACCGGGCCCGTTACGACCGGGCCACCGCCCATCTCGACGCCCCTCTCGCCCTCGTGGACCTGGACGCCTTCGACGCCAACGCCGACGACCTGGTCCGCCGGGCCGGCGGCAAGCCGATCCGCGTCGCCAGCAAGTCCGTACGCTGCCGGACGCTGCTGGAGCGCGTCCTGGCGAAGGACGGCTTCGCCGGGATCATGTCCTTCACCCTCGCCGAGTCCCTGTGGCTGGCCCGGTCGGGGTTCGAGGACATCCTGCTCGCCTACCCGTCCGCCGACCGCACCGCCTTCGCCGAGCTGGCCGCCGATCCCAAGCTCGCCGCCGCCGTCACCGTCATGGTCGACGACGTCGCCCAGCTGGACCTCATCGACGGGGCGCGCGGCGAAGGGAGCGAAGTCATCCGGGTCTGCCTGGAGTTGGACACCGCCCTGAAGCTCCTCGGCGGCCGGGTCAGGGTCGGTGCCCTGCGCTCGCCGCTGCACTCCCCCGCCCAGGTCGCCGACGTGGCGCGGGCGGTGTCCCGGCGGCCCGGTTTCAAGCTCGTGGGGATCATGGCCTACGAGGGGCACATCGCCGGGGTCGGCGACGCCGTCGCCGGACGGCCCTTCCGGTCCCGGGCCATCCGGCTGATGCAGGCCACCGCCCGGCGCGAACTCGCCGAGCGCCGCGCCGCGGTCGTGCGCGCGGTGCGGGCCGTCGTACCGGATCTGGAGTACGTCAACGGCGGCGGCACCGGAAGTGTGCAGCACACCGCGGCCGAGGACGCGGTCACGGAGATCGCGGCCGGGTCGGGACTGTACGTGCCGCGTCTGTTCGACAACTACACGTCCTTCAGCGGGCGTCCGGCCGCCCTGTTCGCCCAGCCCGTCGTCCGCCGGCCCGGGGTGGGGATCGTGACCGTCCTCGGCGGCGGGTATCCGGCGTCCGGTGCCGCGGGGCCCGACCGGCTTCCGGTGCCCTACCTGCCGGAAGGGCTGCGGTACGACCCCCAGGAGGGGCCCGGCGAGGTGCAGACGCCGCTGCTCGGCTCCCCGGCCGACGATCTGCTGATCGGCGACAAGGTGTGGTTCCGGCACGCGAAGGCCGGTGAGCTGTGCGAGCGGTTCGACGTGCTGCACCTCGTCGAGGGGGACGTGGTGACGGCGACCGTGCCGACCTACCGGGGTGAGGGGCAGACCTTCCTGTAGGCCGGCGGTGCGAGGCGCCGGGCGTCAGGCGTCCTACAGCGGGGTGACGTAGGCCCCGGAGATCCCGCCGTCCACCAGGAAGTCGCTGGCGTTGACGAACGAGGAGTCGTCGCTGGCCAGGAAGGCGACGGCGGCGGCGATCTCCTCGGCCTCGGCGAACCGGCCGACGGGGATGTGGACCAGCCGGCGGGCGGCCCGCTCCGGGTCCTTGGCGAACAGCTCCTGGAGCAGCGGGGTGTTGACCGGCCCGGGGCAGAGGGCGTTCACGCGGATGCCCTCCCGCGCGAACTGCACGCCCAGTTCGCGGGACATGGCGAGGACACCGCCCTTGGACGCCGTGTACGAGATCTGGGAGGTCGCCGCGCCCATTCGGGCCACGAACGACGCCGTGTTGATGATGGAGCCCCTGCCCTGGCGCCGCATGTAGGGGATCGCGGCCTTGCAGCACAGGTAGACGGAGGTCAGGTTGACCTCCTGGACGCGCTTCCAGGCCTCCAGACCGGTCTCCAGGATGGAGTCGTCGTCGGGCGGTGAGATACCGGCGTTGTTGAAGGCGATGTCGACGCTGCCGTAGGTGTCGTAGGCGGTCCTGAACAGTGCCTCGACCTGCTCGGGGTCGGTGACGTCGACCTTCACGAAGGTACCGCCGACCTCCTCGGCGGCGGCCTTGCCGCGGGTCTCGTCGACATCGCCGCAGACGACGTGCGCGCCCTCGGAGGCGAGCCGGCGCGCGGTGGCGAGGCCGATGCCGCTGCCGGCTCCGGTGATGACGGCGGTGCGGCCGACCAGACGGCGGCAGATGATCTCGTCAGGCGATGCGGTCACTGTGCGGGGCCCTCCGTGCTGATGAAGACGTTCTTGGTTTCGGTGAAGGCGGTCAGGGCGTCCGGACCCAGTTCACGGCCGACGCCGGACTGCTTGTAGCCGCCGAAGGGGGTCCAGTAGCGGACGCTGGAGTGGGAGTTGACGGACAGGTTCCCGGCGCGGACGGCCTGGGAGACGCGCAGCGCCCGGCCGACGTCCCGGGTCCAGACGGAGCCGGAGAGGCCGTACGGCGTGTCGTTGGCGAGCCGGATCGCGTCCGCCTCGTCGGTGAAGGGGAGCAGTACGGCTACGGGTCCGAAGATCTCCTCGCGGGCCGCGGCGGAGTCGGGCCGCTCCCCGGTGAGGACGGTCGGCGGGAACCAGAAGCCGGGCCCTTCCGGGGCGGTCCCGCGCAGCGCCCGGGCGCCGTCCGGCACGAACGACCGTACGCGGTCGACCTGCTGACGGGAGATCAGCGGCCCCATCCGGGTCGATTCGTCGGCCGGGTCGCCGACCGTCACGGCGGCCAGCTCCCGTGCCAGGTGGTCGGCCACCTCGTCGTACACGGATTCCTGGACGAGGATGCGGGTGCGGGCGCAGCAGTCCTGCCCGGAGTTGTCGAGGAAGGAGAACGGGTCGACGGCCGTCTTGAGCTCGGCGTCCGCGAAGACGATGTTGGGGCTCTTGCCGCCGAGTTCCAGGGTGACGGGCTTGACCTGCCGGGCGCAGCGCTCCATGACCTCGCGGCCAATGCGGGTGGAGCCCGTGAACACGATCTTCGCCACGTCCGGGTGGTCGACGAGCGCACGGCCCGCGACGGCGCCGTGGCCGGGCAGGACCTGGAAGAGGTGCTCCGGCAGGCCCGCCTCCAGGGCCAGTTCGGCCAGGCGCAGGGCGGTGAGCGGGGTGGTCTCGGCGGGCTTGAGGACGACGGCGTTGCCTGCCGCGAGGGCCGGGAAGGATCCCCAGGCGGCGGTCGGCATCGGGAAGTTCCAGGGGGCGATCACGCCGACCACGCCGAGCGGCTCGTGGAAGGTGATGTTCCAGCCGCCGGGTACGGGGATCTGCCGTCCCAGGAGCCGCTCCACTCCACCGGCGGCGTAGAGCAGCAGGTCGCGGGCGTTCCCGGCCTCCCAGCGGGCGTTGCCGAGGAGGTGGCCGGCCTCGCGGACCTCCAGGAGCGCCAGTTCCTCGAGGTGCGCGTCGACGACGTCGGCGAAGCGGCGCAGCAACCGGGCCCGGTCGGCCGGGGCGGCGGCCGCCCAGGCCGTGTGGGCGGCGCCCGCGCGGCCGACCGCGCGGTCCACGTCGGCCGCGTCGGCGGCCGGGACGACGGCCACGACCTCCTCGGTCGCCGGGTTGAGAACGGTCAGTTCATGCGGATGCGGGTCGGGCGCGGAAGGGCCGGACAAAGTGGGACCGGACAAGGGAGTGCCTTTCACGGGCGGGTGCATCGCGGGTTGCGTCAGAGACGTTCGAAGGAGCGGCGCAGCTCCCAGTCGGTGACCGCGGCGTCGAAGGCCTCCAGCTCGACGCGGGCCATGTTGCCGTAGTGCGCGACGACCTCCTCGCCGAACGCGGCCAGCGCGATCGGGCTGTCGGCCCAGAGCTCGGCGGCCTCGCGGAGGGTGGTCGGGACGTGCGCGTACTCGGCGGTGTAGGCGTTGCCGGGACAGGCCTCGGGCAGCTCCAGCTTCTGTTCGATGCCGTACAGCCCGGCCGCGACCAGGCCCGCGACCGCGAGGTGGGGGTTGACGTCGCCGCCGGGCAGCCGGTTCTCGAAGCGCATCGAGCGGCCGTGGCCGACGACGCGGAGCGAGCAGGTGCGGTTGTCGTGTCCCCAGGCGACGGCGGTCGGGGCGAAGGAACCCGGCTGGAACCGCTTGTAGGAGTTGATGTTGGGGGCGTAGAGGAGGGAGAAGTCACGCAGGGCGGCGAGCTGTCCGGCGAGGAAGTACCGCATCACGTCGGACATCCCCCCGTCGTGCCCACCCCCGTGCCCAGCGTCACCGGCCATGACGTTGGTGCCGTCGGCGTCGGTGAGCGAGAGGTGGATGTGGCAGGAGTTGCCCTCGCGCTCGTTGTACTTGGCCATGAAGGTCAGCGAGACGCCCTCCTGGGCGGCGATCTCCTTTGCGCCCGTCTTGTAGATCGCGTGCTGGTCGCAGGTGACCAGGGCCTCGTCGTAGCGGAAGGCGATCTCGTGCTGGCCGGGGTTGCACTCGCCCTTGGCGGACTCGACGGTGAGTCCGGCGCCGGCCATCTCGTTGCGGATGCGGCGCAGCAGCGGCTCGACCCGGCCGGTGCCGAGCACCGAGTAGTCGACGTTGTACTGGTTGACTGGGGTGAGGCCGCGGTAGTTCGCGTCCCAGGCGGCCTCGTAGCTGTCCTTGAAGACGATGAACTCCAGCTCGGTGCCGACCTGGGCGGTGAAGCCGTGCCCGGCGAGGCGCTCCAGCTGGCGGCGCAGGATCTGGCGAGGGGCGGCGACCACGGGTGAGCCGTCGTTCCAGGCCAGGTCGGCGATGAGCATGGCGGTACCGGCGTTCCAGGGCACCCGGCGCAGGGTGGACAGGTCGGGGCGCATGGCGAAGTCGCCGTAGCCGCGTTCCCAGGAGGACATGGCGTATCCGTCGACCGTGTTCATCTCGGTGTCGACGGCGAGGAGATAGTTGCAGCCCTCGGTGCCGTGCTGGAGGACCTCGTCGAGGAAGAAGCCCGCGGCGAACCGCTTGCCCTGGAGACGCCCTTGCATGTCGGGGAAGGCCAGGACGACAGTGTCGATCTCACCGCTCGCGACATGGGCGTGCAGCTCGTCGACGCTGAGCGGGGGTGTGCGGTCTGCCACGGGAAGGGCCTCCTTCGGCTTCCCCGGCTCCCTCGTCTTCTTCGGGCGGGCCGGGAGCCATAAGGTATTGCGGAGAACCATTGCTTGGGAAGGGGGCACGACCAGATGCCGGTGGACACTGACGGCGAACCGGACGACCGGCTGACGCCGGTACTGCGGCCGGTGCGGGCCGGGAACGGCTTCGAGGAGGCACTGGAGCAGATCCTCCAGGTGGTGCGACTGGGTCTGGTGCCCGGCGGCGAACGGCTTCCCGCCGAGCGGGATCTGGCCGAGCGGCTCGGGATCAGCCGGGTGACACTGCGCGAGGTGCTGAAGGTCCTCCAGGACCAGGGGCTGGTCGAGTCCCGCCGGGGCCGGTACGGCGGAACGTTCGTGCTGCCGCGTACGGACGCCGGCGGCGAGGACGAGCTGCGGCGGCGGATCGCGGAGACCGACGTCGAGGACGTGCTGCGCTTCCGCGAGGTGCTCGAGGTGGGCGCGGCGGGCCTGTGCGCCGCGCACGGCCTGACGGACGAACAGGCGCGGCGTCTGCGCGAGGCCCTGGCCCGCACGGCGGACGCCCCGCTGGCCGACTACCGCCGCCTGGACACCATGCTCCACCTCACCCTGGCCGAGCTGTGCGGCTCACCCTCGCTGACCGCGCGCTACGCGGCGGTCCGGGCCACGGTGAACGACCTGCTCGACTGCATCCCGCTCCTGGTGCGCAACCTGGAGCACTCGCAGCGCCAGCACACCGCCCTGGTGGAGGCGGTGCTGGACGGGGACGCGGACGGCGCGCGGGAGATGATGCGGGAGCACTGCGCGGGGACGGCGGCCCTGCTCAGGGGCTTCCTGACGTGAAATGGTACGCACACGATCCATTGCGGAAGCGGGAGGGCACATGACGGACGGAGCGCGGCCGCTGATCGGCGTCACCACGTATCTGGAGTCCCGGGCGCGCTGGAACGTCTGGGAGCTCGACGCGGCGCTGCTGCCCGTCGGGTACCCGAGGCTGGTGCAGCGGGCCGGCGGGCTGGCCGCGATGCTCCCGCCGGACGCCCCCGAGCACGCGGCGGCGACCGTGGCCCGCCTCGACGGCCTGGTGATCGCGGGCGGCCCCGACGTCGAGCCGGTCCGCTACGGCGCCGAGCCGGACCCCCGCACCGGGCCGCCGGCCCGGGAACGCGACACCTGGGAGCTGGCCCTGATCGAGGCGGCGCTGGCGGCGGACGTTCCGCTGCTGGGCATCTGCCGGGGCATGCAACTGCTGAACGTCGCGCTCGGCGGCACCCTGACCCAGCACATCGACGGGCACGCCGAGGTCGTCGGCGCCTTCGGCCGGCACCCGGTCAAACCGGTCCCCGGCACGCGGTACGCCGCGGCAGTCGGGGAGGAGACCTCCGTACCGGCCTACCACCACCAGGCGGTGGACCGTCTCGGCACAGGCCTGATCCCGTCGGCGTACGCGACGGACGGCACGGTGGAGGCGGTCGAACTGCCGTCGGCGAACTGGGTGCTGGGCGTCCAGTGGCACCCGGAGATGGACGAGGACGCACGGGTCATGCACGCCTTGGTAAGCGCGGCGCAACCCAGCCCGTCCGGGGGTGCCCCCTCTGGGGGAGTTTGAGGACGAGGCCGTTCAGGCCGAAGGGGGGGTCTGGGGGCACCGCCCCCAGGGTCGGGAAGGGTAGGGGCGGCGGGGCGGAATACCTACCCCCGCGTAAGCGAAAGCAGCTCCCGCGCCGGCCCCGCGGGCCGATGCCCCGTGGGCCACACCGCCCGCAGATCACGCGCCAGCGCAACCCCCTCCACCGGCACCTCGACCAACCGCCGCGACCCCAGCTCCTCACCGACCGCCAGCTCACTCAGCACCGCGGGCCCGGCCCCGCTGACCACCGCCGCCTTGACCGCCGTCGTCGAGGACAGCTCGATGAGCGGCCGGGCCAGCCCGCCCAGTGCGGTGTCGAGGACCTGCCGGGTCCCCGAGCCCTTCTCCCGCAGGATCAGCGGCGTGGAGGCCAGCTCGGACGCGGGCACTGGCCGCCGCCGACGAGCCCACGGGTGGCCGGGTGCGACGACGACGATCAGGTGGTCGTGGGCTATCACGGCGGAGTCCAGCCCGGGCGGCACCGTCAGCCCCTCCACGAAGCCGAGGTCCGCCTCCCCGGCGAGCAGCCGTTCGGCGACGGCCGTCGAATTGCCCGCGAGCAGCGACACCGCCGTGTCCGGCCGCCCGGCGCGCAGCGCGAGCAGCCAGCCGGGGAGCAGATACTCGGCGATCGTCATGCTCGCCGCCACCCGCAGCCGTGAGTCACGGCGGACCCGCAGCGCCTGCGCCCCCGCGTCGAACGCCCGCGCCGCCTCGACGATCCGCCCCGCCCAGTCCGTCACCAGCGCACCGGCGTCGGTGAGCCGGGAGCCGCGCGGCGAACGGTCCACCAGGGCCACGCCCAGCTGGCGTTCCATGGAACGGATCCGGCTGCTCGCGGCCGGCTGCGTGATGCCGAGCTCCCGCGCGGCCGCGCCCAGGCTGCCCAACCGGGCCACCGCGAGCAGCAGCTCCAGCGCGCCCAGGTCCGGGACGCGGTGCGCGATCGAACCCGTCGCGGTGTCCGCGGGCTGCTCCTCGACACTCCCCATAAGCCCAGCTTATGCCCCCATAGAGCCATCCTCCCTGGTCGTGGGCGAGTGGTCACGCGACCGTGGAGCCATGGTCACCGCCGCCCAGCCCCTGTACGCCCTTCCCCGTGAGCGCGCCGGCGCCGTCCGTCACCTCGGACCCAACTGGTACGCCACGGTCATGGGCACCGCGATCCTCGCCACGGCGGGAGCCGCGCTCCCCGTCCGCCCGCCGGGGCTGCGGCCGCTCCTCACCGCCTGCTGGGTCCTCGCCCTCGTCCTCCTGCTGATCCTGCTCGGCGCCCGCGCCCTGCACTGGCGCCATCACCGCGACCGGGCCCGCGCCCATCTGCTGGACCCGGCGGCGGCACCCTTCTACGGCTGCCTGGCGATGGCGCTGCTCGCCGTCGGGGGTGGCGCCCTCACCGTCGGCCGGGACCTGCTGGGCACCCGGACCGCCGTCGTCCTCGACGCCGTGCTGTTCACCGTCGGGACGGCCGTCGCCCTGACGGCCGCCGTCGCCGTCCCGTACCTGATGGCCGTACGCCATCGGGTGACGGCGTCCCAGGCCACGCCCGTGTGGCTGCTGCCGCTGGTCGCACCCATGGTGTCCGCGGCGCTCGGGCCGCTGCTGGTGCCGTATCTGCCTGCCGGGCAGCCCCGGCAGACCCTGCTCCTGGTGTGCTTCGCGCTGTTCGGGCTGAGCCTGCTCGCCACGTTCGTCATGCTGCCGGTCGTGTTCGCGCGGCTGGTGACCGGTGGGCCGCTGCCTCTCGCCCTCACCCCGACCCTGTTCCTGGTCCTGGGTCCGCTCGGCCAGTCCACCACCGCCGTCGGGAAGTTCGCGGAGGTCGCTCCGGGGGTACTGTCCGGCCCGGACAGCCGGGGCTTCGCCGTGCTCGCCGTGCTGTACGGGGTGCCCGTCATGGGGTTCGCGCTGCTCTGGCTGTGTCTGGCCACGGCGCACGTGGTGCGGGCCGGGCGGCACGGGATGGGCTTCGCGATGACCTGGTGGGCGTTCACCTTCCCGGTCGGCACCTGTGTGACCGGAGCGGCGGCGCTGGCCCGGCACACCGGGCTGGTCGTCTACGACGTGCTCGCCTGCGCGCTGTACGCCGTCCTCGTCGCCGCGTGGGCCGTCGCCGCCACGCACACCGTCCTCGGGCTGCTCAGCGGTGAGCTGCTCGCAGCGCCTCGCCCAGCACCTTCGGCGCCTCGGCGAGCGACGGGCCGTACCACGTCAGATGCCGTCCGCTGACGAGCGCGCGGGGCAGACCGGGGAAGGCCTCCGGGCCGTCGTCGGCGGTGAAGCGGTAGGGCTCGTCCGGCAGCACGACCAGGTCCGGTGCGGCGGCGAGCAGTTCCCCGACGGGGATCCGCGGATAGCGTTCGGCGTGCCCGGCGTACAGCTGGTCGACGCCCAGACGGGCCAGCACGTCCCCGGCGAAGGTGTCGCGGCCCAGCACCGTCCACGGCCGGCGCCAGACCGGTACGACAGCCGTCCGGCGGCCCCCGGGCGGCCGTGGCACCGCCCACGCCTCCTCCGCCTCCGCCAGCCACCCCGGTCGCGACGCTGCCCCGCAGGCCCGTAGCACCCGTGCCAGCTCCCGGAAGGCCTGCGGGACGTCCCGGACCACGGTCACCAGGACGTCGAGGCCGGCCGCGCGCAGGGCGGCCAGGTCCGGTTCCCGGTTCTCCTCCTCGTTGGCGATCACCAGATCGGGGGCGAGGCCCACGATCCGGTCGACCCGGGGGTTCTTGGTTCCGCCGACGCGGACGACGTCGAGGTCCGCCGGGTGGCTGCACCAGTCGGTGGCGCCGACCAGGGCGCCGGGCACGGAGGAAGCCACGGCTTCCGTGAGCGAGGGCACCAGCGAGACGATCCGCACTACCGCTTCCGGCCCCGGTCCCGGTCCCGCACCGCCTCGATGTGCTCCGCCACGGCGACGACGACCACCCGGGTGTCCGGCACGGTCGCCCGCCAGCGGTGGCGGACCCCGCCGGTGAGGTACAGGGTGTCGCCGCGGCCGAGGCGGTAGGCGCGGCCCTCCGCCTCGATCTCCACGGCGCCGTCGGCCACGTACATCAACTGGTCGTTGCGGTACTGGAACTCACGGCCCGCGTCGTGGTCGCCGGTGAACTCCGAGGCGTGCATCTGGTGGTGGCCGCGCACCAGGGAACGGGAGCGCGGCTCCGGACCCGGGGCCGGCTCGGTCACCTCGGCGCGCACGACGTCCACGCTGCACGCCGGGTCGGCGGCCGCGAGAAGCTCGACGGCCGTGGTGCGCAGGGCGTCGGCCACCTTCTCCAGGGAGCTGGTGCTGGGCCGCGCGCGGTCGTTCTCGATCTGGCTCAGGAACGGCACCGACAGACCGCTGCGCTCGGCCACGACGGCGAGGGTGAGCTCAAGGGAACGGCGTCGGCGCCGCACGGCCGCGCCCACCCGCAGGGGCTGTTCTTTGTGGTCGCCCATCGCTCCGGCTCCCTCCTTCGCTCGTCGATGCCGTCAAGTCCCGCTGTTCCGCTGCTTCCTCCGAGGAGTTGTCTGCACCCTACGCATGTTCGGCAAACCGTTTCATGCGCCCGTCACATCGAGGACACACGGTGTGATGCCGGACCCCACAGTTCGCGCCAGCCGATCGGCCCCCGGACACGCCGGGCACGCCTCCGTCTTCCGGCTTTCCCGTTCAATGCGCGAACGGCCGCGCATGTTCCCGCTCGTCCCCGGCCGCCCGGGACCACGGCCAGGGGATGGGCATAGCTCTCCGTACTTGGCCGGATCCTTGCCGTGCGAAGGCGGGTGCGGACCGGGAAGTGGGGGGCGTTCGTGGCCGGGGAGAAGCGGCCACGAAAGCACGGACGGCACACGAAGGGCGGGCCCCGTCGCAGGCCCCGGAGGGCCGTACGTCGGTGCCCGCCCCGCGTAGGGCGGTCCCGGTGCTGTCAGGTCACCGGGCCGCCCGGCTCTTCTGCCCAGGATCGGCCACCGGTACCCACTTCTCGCCCAGGCGCCCTTGGGGTCCTCGAGCTTCTTCAGGTCGTAGTCGCTGTACGCCCAGTGCGGCGACCAGAGCGTGACGACGACCGGCTTCTTGGCGGCGTAGGCGCGCTTGAGTTCGGCGAGCATCGCCGGGGTGGAGCCGTCGACGACGGTGTAGGAGCCGTCGAGGCCGTACTGACCCAGGACCTTGTCCTTGAGCAGGCCCATCATCCCGGCGCTTGGCTCGATGCCGGTGATCTTGCCGTCGAACTCGGCGGCGTGGCTCTTCAGATCCGCCAGGGAGCCGACGTCCTTCACGTACGAGGGGACGGCGAGTTCCAGGGAGGTGGGGCCGTACCAGGAGCCCAGGTCGTCGAGCCGGTCGCCGTACTTCTTCCAGTACTCGCCGTGGGTGGTGGGCAGCCAGGCGTCGGTCTGGAAGTCGATCTGCCCGGTGGCGACGCCGGTGTAGAGGGGGCCGGCGGCGTACTGGGTGGTGTCGACCTGGAAGCCGCGTTCCTCCAGTCGCCCGGTTGCACGGCGAAGGACGCGTCGATGACGGCGGCCGTGGTGCCGTCGGCAGGCAACTCCTCCCATTCGGCTCCCTCCCGGAGCCGCTCGACTGCCTGCTGCGGTCGACTGCCGAACACCTTGTACAGATGCTCGGCCTCAAGCCTGGAGGACACGCGTACCTCTCGTCGGGAACAGGAATCGGAGCACTCGGCAACAGCGGCACTCGCAACAGCAAACGGTTGAAAGCGCAACCGGCCCGGCTCCGAGGCGGCCCCTGCCCTGGACCGATGGGGGCAACGTAGGAGTGGTCCAGTTCACAGGAGGATTCACAGGAGGTTCACGAGTGCCACGGGAGTGAACACACGCCGGTCACCCCGGCACGCGTGCGGCATGATGCGAGGCGTGACCGGACGACTGATGCTCCTCGACACCGCCTCGCTCTACTTCCGCGCCTACTTCGGCGTCCCGGACTCCGTGAGGGCGCCGGACGGCACGCCGGTGAACGCCGTGCGCGGGCTGCTGGACTTCATCGACCGGCTGGTGAAGGACCACCGGCCGGACGAGCTGGTCGCCTGCATGGACGCCGACTGGCGCCCCCGGTGGCGGGTCGACCTGATCCCCTCCTACAAGGCGCACCGCGTCGCCGAGGCGCGTGCGAGCGGACCGGACGAGGAGGAGGTGCCGGACACGCTCTCGCCGCAGGTGCCGGTCATCGAAGCGGTCCTGGACGCGCTCGGCATCGCGCGCGTGGGCGTCGCCGAGTACGAGGCGGACGACGTGATCGGCACGTTCACCGGGCGGGCGAGGGGCCCGGTCGACATCGTCACCGGCGACCGCGACCTCTACCAGCTGGTGGACGACGCGCGCGGGGTTCGGGTGCTGTACCCCCTGAAGGGCGTCGGCACGCTGCAGCTGACGGACGAGGCATGGCTGCGCGAGAAGTACGGCGTCGACGGGCGGGGGTACGCCGATCTGGCGACGCTGCGCGGCGACCCGAGCGACGGCCTGCCGGGCGTGCCGGGCATCGGGGAGAAGACCGCGGCCAAGCTGCTGGCCGAGTTCGGCGACCTGGCCGGGATCGTGGCGGCGGTCGATGACCCGAAGGCGAAACTGACCCCTTCGCAGCGGCGGCGACTGGACGAGGCCCGGCCCTACCTCGCCGTGGCGCCGACGGTGGTCAAGGTCGCCGGCGACGTGCCGCTGCCGGACGTGGACACCGTGCTGCCCCGGGCGCCGCGGGACGGAGCGACACTGGAGGCACTGGCGCACCGCTGGGGACTCGGTGGTTCACTGCAGCGGCTGCTGACGACGCTGGGCGCACCGCCCGCGTGATCAATTTCCTCGCGCGGGGGAACGACTTCGCCGGATCCCGGCGGGAGGCATCCTCCCGCCGGGATCCGGATGAGATCTCGGTAAGAGGGTCGGCCGATCTCCTGGAGGGGGAGGGCATCACTGGGGGGAGATGCTAACTTAGGCTAACCTAACCATTACACATGGGAGGCCGTCATGGCAGAACGTCCGGCACGGAAGCCGCGGAAGCCCCACTCCGCGCAGGTCGTCCGCACCGAACGGCTCACCCCCCACATGCAGCGTGTCGTACTCGGCGGGGAGGGTCTGGCCGAGTTCACGGCGGGCACCTGCACCGACCACTACGTCAAACTGCTCTTCGGCCCCGAGGGCGTGACCTACCCGGACCCCTTCGACCTGGAACGCATCCGCGCCGAGTTCCCCCGTGAGCAGTGGCCCGTGACCCGGACGTACACCGTGCGCAACTGGGACGCCGAACTCCGCGAGCTGACCCTGGACTTCGTGATCCACGGCGACGAGGGCCTGGCCGGGCCGTGGGCGGCCCGCGTCCAGCCGGGCGAGACCGTCCGCTTCATGGGTCCCGGCGGCGCCTACACGCCCGACACGGCCGCCGACTGGCACCTGCTGGCCGGCGACGAGAGCGCCCTGCCCGCCATCGCGACCGCCCTGGAGTCGCTGCCCGCCGGCAGTGTCGTCCACGCCTTCATCGAGGTGGCGGGCCCCGAGGAGGAGCAGAAGTTCGACTCCGAGGTGGAGGTCGTCTGGCTGCACCGCGGCGACCGGCCCGTCGGCGAGAAGCTCGTCGAGACCGTACGTGCGCTGGAGTTCCCCGAGGGCCGTCCGCACGCGTTCGTGCACGGCGAGGCCGCCTGCGTGAAGGAGCTGCGCAAACTCCTGCGCGTCGAGCTGCGGATCCCGCGCGAGGACCTGTCGATCTCCGGCTACTGGCGGCTCGGCCACAACGAGGACGGCTGGCAGGCCTCGAAGCGGGACTGGAACGCGCGCGTGGAGGCGGAGCAGGAAGGCGCGGCACCGGCCGTGTGACCCGGCGGGGCGGCCCGCACTCCTGGAGCGGGCCGCCCCCACAGACACAGACGCTCTCGCACGCCCCCGGGCGCCGCCATGCGGCCTCTGTCACCCTCCGACCGGCGCTCTCCGACGCCTTCAGGAGCCCTCGGCAGCCTTCACGGCGATCAAAATCCCAGACCCCTCGTGAACCCCTGCCGCGAGACGCGATACAACGCGATGGATCGCGGACCGCGGTGACGTGAGGACTTGGGCCCGCCCCGGACACGGCGGCGTGACGCGTACGAAACAGCCCGTCCCTAATTTCTGTCGCCCGACAGGAATTACGTTCACCCTGGGACCAAGGCAGGTTTCGCCGTGACGACAACGACCTCCTCCGACGTACGCCCCGACCCGCCGCACGCCCCCGACGCGGGTGACGGCTCCCTCGCCGAGTTCGGCTACCGCCAGGAGCTGCACCGCACCCTCGGCCGGTACGCCTCGTTCGCCGCCGGGTTCTCCTTCATCTCCGTCCTGACGACCGTCTTCCAGTTCTTCGCCTTCGGATACGCCTTCGGCGGCCCGGTGTTCTTCTGGGCCTGGCCGGCCGTGCTGGTCGGCCAGTTGCTGGTCGCCGCGTGCTTCGCGGAGCTGGCGGCGCGCTACCCGATCTCGGGCGCCGTCTACCAGTGGTCCTCGCGGCTCTCGACGCCCTCGTTCGGCTGGTTCGCCGGCTGGATCATGGTGATCGGGCAGATCGTCGTGGTCGCCGCGGCCGCGCTGGCGCTGCAGACGGTGCTGCCGGCGATCTGGTCGGGCTTCCAGATGGTCGGTACCGACCCGGCGCCCACCTCACCGGACGGCGCGGCCAACGCGGCGCTGCTCGGCCTGATCCTGCTGGCGCTGACGACATTCGTGAACGTCCTGGACAACCGCGTGATGTCGGTGATCAACCGGGTCGGCGTGACCGCCGAGATCATCGGCGCGGTCCTCATCGTCGTCCTGCTGCTCACCCACTCCGAGCGCACCCCGGGCATCACCTTCCACACCGAAGGAGCCGCGCGGAACGGCCTGTTCGGCGCGCTGCTCGTCGGCTCGTTCACGGCCGCGTACGTGATGATCGGCTTCGACAGCGCGGGCGAGATGAGCGAGGAGACCCACCACCCGCGGCGCACCGCGCCCCGCACGATCCTCACCGCGCTCGGCGCGGCCGGTCTGCTCGGCGGGCTGATCGTGCTGGGCGGACTACTGACCGCGCCCAGCCTGACCGACGGACGCCTCGGGGTCGACGGACTCAGCTACGTCCTCACCAGCAGCCTCGGCGACGGGGTCGGCAAGGTGCTGCTGGCGGACGTGGTGGTCGCGATCGCGGTGGCCACGCTCGCCATCCAGACGGCGGCCTGCCGCATGCTGTTCTCCATGGCCCGCGACGGACAACTGCCGTTCTCCGGCCGCCTCGCGCGCGTGAACCCGCGCACCGGCATGCCGAGCGCCCCCGCGCTGGTCGTCGGCGTCCTCGCCGCCGCCCTGCTGCTGCTGAACTTCGCGTCGCCGGACGCCTTCCTGGCCATCGGCACCACCTGCATCGTGATGCTCTACCTGGCGTACGCGATGGTCACCGGACCGCTGCTGATGCGCCGGCTGCGCGGCGGGTTCTCCTCGGCCGGCACGGACGAGACGGGCGCCCGCCTGTTCTCCCTGGGCCGCTGGGGCGTCCCGGTGAACGCCCTCGCCCTCCTCTACGGCCTGCTGATGACGGTCAACCTGGCCTGGCCGCGCGCGGCGGTGTACGACCCGGCGGGCGGCCACTGGTACTTCCGGTGGTTCACCGTCCTGTTCCTCGCCGCGACCCTCGCGACCGGCGTGACCTTCCGCGCGTACCGCAGGCGAGCACCGGCCCCGGCAACGGCCCTACCGGAAACGGCAACCGCGTAGCGCCGCAGCGGCGCCGAACCGCCGGGCGGTGGACGGGACTCGGTCAGTCGGTCTGTAAGCGGGCGTGGAGGTGCATGTCGTGCCAGCCGTCCTGATGGAGGGCGGCGCTGCGCCGGGTGCCCTCCAGGGTGAAGCCGGCCTTGGCGGCGACCCGGCAGGAGGCCTCGTTGGCGGTGGCGTGCATCAGCTCCAGGCGGTGGAAGCCGATCTCGTCGAAGGCCCAGCGGGTCAGGGCGGTCGTGGCCCGGGGTGCGACTCCCCGGCCACGGGCCGCCCTGGTCGTCCAGTAGGCGACCTCGGCCACGCCCTCGGCGAGCAGGATGCCGCGCAGCGCCACCCGCCCGAGCAGTTCACCGGTGTCCGTGTCGGCGACGGCCCACTGGGCGTTGCGCTCCTCCGCCCAGCTCGTGCGCCACTCCTCGATCCAGCCGGCGACCTCCGCCTCGGAGTCGGCGGACCTTATGTGCCACTGGTGCATGGCGGGGTCCTGGAAGGCTGCGTACACGGCGGGGGCGTCCTCGGCCCGCCACGGGCGCAGGAGCAGCCCGTCACCGGTGCGCAGCACGGGCTGCGGTACCCCTGAGAGGGTTCCGGCGGGCAGGACGACGTCGGCGGTGAAGGGCATGATTCGCATCCTGCCAACGGACCCCGGTCCGGCCAACGGGTTTTCCGGTCCCCGTAGGCTTGGCCACGATGAGACGCCGTACGCCTCCCCCGCCCTCCCCGCTGCCGCAGCGCGACGGGATCGACCCGGTCCGGGTACGGCTGCCCGGCGAGGTCACCTGGGCCACCGTGCGCGAGCACCTGGTGGAGCGGCTCGGCGCGGCACGTGCCGGGGTCGTGGACGGGATGCTGGCGGCCGGGCAGATCGTCGGCGCCGACGGGCGGGCGGTGACGCCGGACGCGGCCTATGTGCCGGGGATGTTCGTCTGGTACCACCGCGAGCTGCCGCCCGAGGTGCCCGTGCCGTTCCCGCTGGAGATCGTCCACCGCGACGAGCACCTCGTCGTCGTCGACAAGCCGCACTTCATGGCCACCACCCCGCGCGGCAGCCATGTCACCGAGAGCGCGCTGGCCCGGCTGCGGCGGGAGCTGGACATCCCCGCGCTCGGCGCCGCGCACCGGCTGGACCGGCTCACCGCCGGGCTCGTGCTGTTCACCGTGCGCCCCGAGGAGCGCGGCGCGTACCAGTCGCTGTTCCGCGACCGGCAGGTGCGCAAGGTGTACGAGGCCGTCGCGCCGTACGACCCGGAGCTCGTCCTGCCCCGGACCGTACGCAGCCGGATCGTCAAGGAACGCGGGGTCCTGGCCGCCTACGAGGTGGCGGGCGAGCCGAACGCCGTCAGCCGCGTCGAGCTCGTCGAGCACCGCGCGCCGGGACTCGGCCGGTACCGGCTGCTGCCCGCCACCGGCCAGACCCATCAGCTGCGCGTCCACATGAACACCCTCGGCGTGCCCATCCTCGGCGATCCGCTCTACCCCGAGGTGACCGCCCCCGTGCCGGCCGGCGACTTCCGGCGCCCGCTGCAACTGCTGGCGCGGGAGCTCGAGTTCACCGATCCGGTCACGGGGACGGAGCACCGGCTGCGCAGTGGCCGGGTGCTCGAGGCCTGGACGTCGTACGACGGCTGGGCGGCCTCTCCGTCAGCGGGCGCCGCTCAGTAGCCGCGCCACCAGGCCAGGAAGCGCCGCCAGGCGTTCGGCCTGCGGGCCGGTCCCGCCGGCTCCGGGGCGGGCTGCGGCGCCGACGCCGGCGCGGCCACCCGCTCGGGGGCGGGCGCGGGGGCGGGTGCGGGGGCGGGGGCGGGCGCCGGCGCGGACCGCGGCCGCGTGCTCACCGGGCGCGTCGGACGCTGCGGCGGGACCGGGGCATGGCTCGGCTTGTGCTTGACGTCCTGCTGGTCCTTGGGCTCGAACCGGACCGGCAGCTCCACCAGGTGCCGCGAGGCGATCGACATCGTCCACCGCAACTCGTCCTCGTCGCAGTCGAGTTGCACGTCCGGCAGCCGCATCAGCAGCGCGTCGACGCCGACATCGGCGATGGCGCGGCCGATGTCCTGGCCGGGGCACTCGTGCGGGCCGCTGCCGAAGGCGAGGTGGGAGCGGTTGCCCTGCATGTGGGCGGACAGGTCGGGGCGCACCCGGGGGTCCACGTTGCCGGGCGCGGGCGCGAAGAAGAGACCGTCGCCCCGGCGGATGCGCTGACCGCCCAGCTCCGTGTCCTGCTTGGCGAAGTAGCCGAAGATGGTGCTGAACGGGGGCTCGTCCCACAGGGACTGCTCGACCGCCTCCGCCACCGTCATCTGGCCGCCGTTGAGCTGGGCGAGGAAGCGCGGGTCGGTGAGGACCATGCGCAGCGCGTTGGAGAGCAGGTTGACGGTGGCCTCGTAGGCGGCGAAGAGCACGAGGCGCAGATGCTCCCTGACCTCGTCGTCGGTGAGTCCCGCCGGGTGGCTGATGAGGTGACTGGTGAAGTCTTCCTCGGGCTTGGCACGGCGGCGGGTGGTGAGCCGGCCGAGCGCCCCCACCACGTATTCGTGGCTGGCGACCGCGGTCTCGCTGCCCTTGAGCGCGTCGCGGGCGGCGTGCACCATCTTGTCGTTGTACTCGTCGGGCATCCCGAGGACATGGCACATCACGGCCATCGGGAGGTGCTCGGCGAAGTCGCCGACCAGGTCGGCCCTGCCCTCCTCGCAGAAGCGGTTGACCAGGCGCTGGCTGGAGCGGTTGATGTAGCGGCGCACGCTGCGGTCGTCGATGGTCGCCATGGCCGCGGTGACCGCGCCCCGCAGCCGTTTGTGCTCGTCGCCCTCGGCGTGGGCGCAGATGGGCTGCCAGGCGATGTGCGGCATGAGCGGGTGGTCGGGCCTGACCCTGCCGTCCAGCAGCTGCGACCAGATGCGGCTGTCCTTGGTGAAATGCGAGGGCGTGCGCACCATGCGCAGGTTCTCGGCGTGTCCGAGGACCATCCACATCGGCAGGTCGTCGTGGAGCAGGACCGGCGCCACGGGACCGTGTTCCTCGCGCAGCCGCTCGTACAGTTCGTTCAGGTCCTCCGCGCCGGGGCCGTAGAGGCGGGCGAGTCCGCCGGGGCCACGGACGTGTGCGGGGCAGCCGGGCGGCGCGTCGAGGGCGAGGTCGCGCGGACCGGTCGGGGTGGGGTGTTCGGGAGTCACAGGGGTCGCTCCGAAACTCTGCTGGGTCCGGTGTCGGTGGTGGTGCCGTGCGGGTCAGGTGAGGCTGCGGGTGAGGGCCAGGGTGTGCAGGAAGCGCATCAGGGTCATCAGGACGTCGCGGCTGGAGGCGCGGCGGCGGACGTCGCACTCCACGATCGGGATCTCGGGCGGCAGGTCGAGGGCGGCCCGCAGGTCGTCCATGGGGTAACGGGGCCCGTCCGGGAAGGTGTTGACGGCGACGACGAAGGGCACGCCGCCCTCCTCGAGCCGGCCCATGACCTCGAAGCTGACCTCGAGGCGGCGGGTGTCGACCAGGACGACCGCGCCGAGCGCGCCCTCGAACAGGCCGTTCCACAGGAACCAGAAGCGTTCCTGGCCGGGCGTGCCGAAGAGGTAGAGCACGACCTGCTCGGTGATGCGGATCCGGCCGAAGTCCATGGCCACGGTGGTGGCGGTCTTGGTCTCGGAGCCGTAGTTGTCGTCGACTCCGATGCCCGCCTGGGTCATGGTCTCCTCGGTGGTCAGCGGCCTGATCTCGCTGACGGAGCCGACCATGGTGGTCTTGCCGACGCCGAAGCCGCCCACGATGACGATCTTCGCCGCGGCCGTGGTGGTGTGCGGCAGACGGTCCTCGGCCCGTGGGCCGGGGACCGTGTCAGAGCCGTTGAAGTCCATGCATCACCGCTTCGAGAAGGGAACGGTCGGGGAGCTGCTGCCGGACGATGGGGGCGCGCGCCTGGACGAGCTCGGCCGCCAGCATCTCGGTGAGCAGGACCGTCACCACGCTGAACGGCAGGCCCAGATAGGCCGAGATCTCGGCCACCGACAGCGGGGCGGCGCACATCCGCAGCACCGCCGTCTGTTCCGGGGTGGCCGACGAGGGCGGTTCGGCACGCGCCACGACCAACGTGACGAGGTCGACGGGCGCGCGTTCACCGTCCGCGCCGGTGATGATGTACAGCCGCTCCGGGTTCTTGCCCTCCCCCTCCTTCCCCTCCTTCCCCTCCTGGTCCTCCTTCGGGGGCGGTGGGGGCGGCTGCGGCAGGGGTTGTCGCCGACGGCGTTGCGGAGGCGTCATACGCTGTGCCCGTTGCGCCGGGGCGGACTGGTGAGATGGGCGCCGATGCGGACCACGAGGTCACGCATCATGCCGCTCATCCGACTGGCCTCGCAGCGCACGTCGGCGAGGACGGCGAGGTAGGCGTTGGCGCCGGCCGACATCATGTAGAAGTAGCCGCCGCTCAGGTCGATGACGACCATGTCCATCTCACCGGTGCTGGAGTGGATCTCCTGGCCGACAGCGGCGGCCAGGCTCTGGAGGCCCGCGCAGGCGGCGGCGACCCGGTCGGCCGCGTCGGGGTCTCCTGCGTAGCGGGCGATGCGCAGTCCGTCGGCCGAGAGGACCACGATCATCTCGATGCCCGGAACCCCGTCGTAGAGCTCCTTGAGCAGCCAGTCGAAGTTTTGGCGCTGCTGGATCACGTGAGGTCCCCTTCATCGTCGGCCTCGGTCTTGGCCTTGTCTTCGAGCAGGTGCAGGTATGCGGTGGGATTGCGGGTGAAGTCGGTGGGGTGCACGCCGGGCGGGGCCGCTTTGACCAGGCCCTCCCAGAAGGCCTCGAACGCCAGGCCGGGCTCCCGCTTCTTCTGGGGCTCGGGCTCGGGCTCCGGCCGGCGCTGCGCGAACGGGTCGGGCTTGCCCAGGCGCTCGGCCTCCTGGGCGGCGTACGCCTCGGCGTAGCGCTGGGTGATCGGGATGGTGGTCTTGCTGCGGCGCTGCGGCAGGCCCTGATCGGTCCACTCGGTGACCTCGGGCACCTCGTCGTCGGTCAGGGAGATCCCGGCCGGGATGCGCGCGTTGGTGGGGCGGCGCTTCTTGGGCGGGCGCTTGGGCCCCTCGCCGATCGTGCTCAGGTCGATCTGCGGTACGGCGGTGGCGCCGATGCCGTGCGCGAAGCCGGGGGCCGGATCGGAGGTCTGCATCTCGCTCGGCACGATGAGGACGGCCCGGACGCCGCCGTAGGCCGAGGTGCGCAGCGAGACCTGGAGGTTGAACGACGTGCACAACCGGCCGACGACCGCGAGGCCCAGGCGCGGGGTGCCGCCGACGTCCTGGATGTCGACGCCCGCCATGGCCAGTTCCAGCATGCGTTCGGCCTTGGCACGGGCCTCTTCGCTGAGGCTGACCCCGGCGTCCTCGATCTCGATGGCGATCCCGGTCTGCACCTCGACGGCGTTGACGTGCACCTTGCTCTGCGGGGGCGAGTAGCGGGTGGCGTTGTCGAGGAGTTCCGCGAGCGCGTGGATGAGCGGCTCGACGGAGAGGCCGCGGATGTTCACCTTGGCGATGGAGTCCAGCTGGATCCGGCGGTACTCCAGGATCCGGGACATCGCGCCGCGCAGCACGCTGTACAACGGGACCGGCTGGGGCCAGTTGCGGCTGGGCCGGCCGCCGCCGAGCACGCCGATGGAGTCGGCGAGGCGGCCGATCAGCGCGGTGCCGTGGTCGATGCGCAGCAGGTCGTCGAAGACCTCGGGGTTGCGGCCGTGGTCCTCCTCCATCTCCCGCAGTTCGGCGGCCTGTTGGTGGACGATTGCCTGGACCCGGCGGGCGATGCTGACGAAGGAGCGCTGGGCGGAGTCGCGCAGGGATTCCTCGTGGTCGACGATGTCGAGGATCTTCCTGATCACGGCGCGCTGTGCGTCGTCGAGTTCGCGGAAGTCGGGATCACCCTCGCTGAGGTCGCGCATCACCTCCCTGGGGGAATTTCCGGCGCGCAGCCACGCCACCGCGTCGGGCACGAACTCCTCGGCGAGGCGGCGGTTCTCCTCCGCGTGGCCGGCCACGCGCCGTTCCAGGTACGCGACGCGCTGGTCCCGCTCCGCGCGCAGCTCCCGCAGGCGCCGCCCACGGCGCACCGATTCGGCTCCCGCCGCGATCACCAGAAGGGTGGCGACGGCTCCGCAGACGCCGACGGCGAGCCGGGCCTGCGTCGCCACCAGGGCGACGGCGGCTCCGGTCGCCGCGGCCATCAGTATCGCCGGCAGCAACAGCACGCGCGCGTAGGGAAGTTCTCGGCGACCGGGTGGGGACTGAACACTCACCATGTGGGCACCCTCTGTAGGGGATCTGTCGGCATCTTCGGGAATTTTGGGGAACAAGCGCACGAATACGCCTCAACTCGGTGCGCCGCGGGCGAGCTTAGTCCGACCGGATCATCGCCGTGTCATATTCGGCGACCGCCTGAAACCACTTCCGTACGTGGAGTAACCTCAGGGCATTTGCACGCTGGGCATTCGCTCGAACACTGTGCGTAACGGTGGACGGGTGTGCGAAACACTTCACCGGGACGGATGAGACGAGCAGCCGCACGCGCCGACGAGCACCCGCAAGTGGCGTGAGGCGGCGCTCAGTTCCCCGCGATACGCAGCGCCGCGTCGGCGGTGGCGCGGGCGAACTCCGAGACGGAGCGGTCGGGATCCGAGCGGTGAACGAGGATGACGCCCTCGATGAGGCCGAAGACGAGGTCGGTGCGCAGATCCAGCCCGCTCTTCGTGAGCGCGCCGCCCGCCGCCGTGGCGGCGATCAACTGGCGGTAGGCGTCCTTGAGTTCGGCGCGCACGGCATGGAAGCCGGCGAACCGCTCGGTGCGCACCTCGGGCAGCAGGTAGAGGCCGCCGAGGTTGTGCGAACCGCCGCACAGCAGCTCGACGTCCGTGCGGCACAGCTCCCGGAGCCGGTCCTCGGCCGTCCGTGAGTCGTCCGCGAGCAGCTCACGGGCGCAGGTCAGCGAGGGCGTGACCGTCGACTCCAGCAGCGCGGCGAGCAGCTCCTCCTTGCCGGAGACGTAGTGGTACATGGAGGCCTGGCGCATCCCCGCGCGTTCGGCGACGGCCCGGGTCGTGGTGGCGGCATAGCCCCGCGCGGTGAACAACTCCGCAGCGGCCACGAGAAGTTCGGCGCGCGGCGTGAGTCCGCTGTCCGGGCGCTGCGCGGCCCGTGGGCGGCCCACTCGGCGTCCGCTGCTCGTCCCCATGCGTTCGATCCTCGCACACGGCCCCCGCCGGCGATCTTGCGGCGGTCCGGTGAGGTGTCGGTAACCGGTCCGCAACCCGGGGGCAACGGCGGCGACCCGGCCCGGACCTAATTTCTGTCGGGCGACAGAAATACCGCGACAGGGGCGGTACCGAGCTGCGGAGGTCCGCAATGGCGGCGACAGCGACCACGTACGGAGCACGCGCCCATGCCCGGGCGCAGGAGGGCGCCCGGGCCGAGGCCATGCCGGTCGTCCCGGCCCGGGACTGGCCGAACCCGCCCTGCGAGGCGGGCCATCTGGTGTGGGCCGAGACGGTCGCGGGCGGCAACTACACCCACCGGGTCCTCGCGCGCGGCACCGAGCTGCGCCTGACCGACCCGCACGGTGACGCCTGCGCCCATCTGCTCCTCCACGTGGACGGCCGGCCCTGGGAGCGGCTGAACGTCGCCGACACGGTCAAGGTCCAGTGGAACGCCTACCTGGGCGAGGGGGTGCTGCTCCTGTCCGACCAGGGCCGCGTGCTGGCCTCGGTCGTCGCCGACACCTCCGGCCGGCACGACGCCCTGTGCGGCACCTCCACCCTCGTACGCAACACCGAGCGCTACGGCGCGGGCAGCCCGCAGTCCGCCTCCCCGGCCGGCCGGGAGCTGTTCAAGCTGGCCGCCGCCAAGAACGGCCTGGAGCCCCGCGACCTGCCGCCCTCGCTCTCCTTCTTCCAGGGGGTGGAGGTGCGGGACGACGGCATCCTGGACTTCACCGGATCGGCGGGCCCGGGCGGCAGCGTCACCCTGCGCGCCGAACAGGACGTGACCGTGCTGATCGCCAACGTGCCGCACCCGGCCGACGACCGGCCGCGGTACGTCAGTACCCCGCTGGAGGTCCTCGCCTGGCGGGCGGCGCCCACCCGGCCGGGCGACCCGCTGTGGGACGCCACCCCCGAGGGCCGCCGCGCCTTCCTCAACACCGTCGAATTCCTCACCGCGAGGGGGCTCGCATGAGCACCAGTTCAGTGGTCGCGGCGCGCGCCGCCTGGTCCTCGGTCGTCCGCGAGGGCGAGACGCTGACCATCACCGACCTGCACGGGAACCAGGCCGTCGACTTCCTCGTGTACGACGCCCACGACACGTCCGTGCGCTACAGCGCGCCCGACACCATCCACGCCCAGGGCGGCATCTTCCTCACCACGGGCAGTGTGCTGATGTCCAACGAGCACACTCCGCTGATGACGGTGACCGCTGACGCCGTGGGCCGCCACGACACCGTCGGCGGCGCCTGCTCCAAGGAGTCCAACACCCTGCGATACGGCCACCACACCTTCGCGCAGCACGCGTGTGTGGACAACTTCCTCGCCGAGGGCGCCCGGCACGGCCTCGGCAAGCGGGACCTGGTCTCCAACATCAACTGGTACATGAACGTGCCGGTCGAGAAGGACGGCACCCTCGGCATCGTCGACGGCCTCTCCGCGCCGGGCCTCTCGCTCACCCTGCGCGCGGAACGCGACGTCCTCGTCCTGGTCTCCAACTGCCCCCAGATCAACAACCCCTGCAACGGCTTCGAGCCGACGGCGGTGGAGATGACGATCACCGGATCCGCCACGGACGACATGAACGACACGGACGACACGGCCGAGGCACGGGACGGGGACGCGGTATGACCTTCGACAAGCTGCTGATCGCCAACCGGGGCGAGATAGCCGTCCGGGTCATCCGCACGGCGCGCGCCATGGGCCTGCGCACGGTCGCGGTCCACTCCGACCCCGACCGCTCGGCGCCCCACGTCCGGCTCGCCGACGAAGCCGTACGGCTCGGCCCGGCCCCGGCGAAGGAGTCGTACCTCGACGCCGACCTGGTGCTGAAGGCGGCCAAGGACACCGGCGCCGGCGCGATCCACCCGGGTTACGGCTTCCTCTCCGAGGACGCGGCCTTCGCGCGCCGCTGCGCCGACGCGGGGATCGTCTTCGTCGGTCCGACCCCGGAGCAGCTCGAGCTGTTCGGCGCCAAGCACACGGCCCGGGCGGCGGCGGAGGCGGCGGGGGTGCCACTGGCCCCCGGCTCGGGACTCCTGGCGGATCTGCCCGAGGCGCTGGAGGAGGCCCGGCGTATCGGTTACCCGGTCATGCTCAAGGCCACCGGCGGTGGCGGCGGGATCGGCATGTCGGCCTGCCGTTCGGCCGCCGAACTGACCGACTCCTGGGAGCGAGTCCAGCGCGTCGCCGCCGCCTCCTTCTCCTCCGCAGGCGTCTTCCTGGAACGGCTCGTGGAGCACGCCCGCCATGTCGAGGTGCAGGTCTTCGGCGACGGCGCGGGCCGGGTCGTCACCTTCGGCGACCGCGACTGCTCTCTCCAGCGCCGCAACCAGAAGGTCGTGGAGGAGGCCCCGGCCCCCGGCCTGCCCGCGCACATTCGCAAGCAACTCGCGCTCAGCGCACATGACTTGTGCGCCTCCGTCGGCTACCGCTCCGCCGGGACCGTCGAGTTCGTCTACGACGCCGCCCGCGAGGAGGCCTGCTTCCTGGAGGTCAACACCCGCCTCCAGGTGGAGCATCCGGTCACCGAGGAGATCTACGGCGTCGATCTCGTCGCCTGGATGCTGCGCCTGGCACGCGGCGAGCGGGACGTCGTACGCGACCCGGGGCGGCCGCGCGGCCACGCCGTGGAGGCCCGTCTCTACGCGGAGGACCCGAGCCGCGAACACCGCCCCAGCGCGGGCCTGTTGACGCGGGTGGAGTTCCCGGACGGGGTGCGGGTCGACGGCTGGGTGGAGACCGGCACCGAGGTCACGACGTCGTACGACCCGATGCTCGCGAAGGTGATCGCGTACGGCCCGGACCGGGAGCACGCGCTGCGCCGCCTCGACGAGGCACTGGCCCGCACCCGCGTCGACGGCATCGAGACGAACCTCGGGCTGGTCCGGGCCGCGCTGGCGGACTCCCGCTTCGTGACGGCGACCCATTCGACGGCGACCCTCGCCGGCGTCACCGACCCGACCCCCCGCGTCGAGGTCGTCTCCGGCGGCACGCTCACCACCGTGCAGGACTGGCCCGGCCGCACCGGCCACTGGCAGGTCGGCGTGCCGCCTTCCGGGCCGATGGACGACCGCTCGTTCCGCCTCGGCAACCGGGCGCTCGGCAACCCCGAGGGCACCGCGGGGCTGGAGTGCACCCTCCAGGGCCCTGCCCTGCGCTTCACCCACGCCACGACGGTGTGTGTGACAGGCGCGCCCGCGCCGGTCACCGTCGACGGTACGGCGGTGCCGCAGTGGGAGCCGGTGACCGTGCCGGCCGGAGCGCTGCTGGAGATCGGCGCGCCCGGCGAGCACGGTCTGCGCACGTACGTCCTGTTCGCGGGCGGCCTGGACGTCCCCGCGTTCCTCGGCAGCGCGAGCACGTTCACGCTGGGCCGGTTCGGCGGCCACGGCGGACGGGCGCTGCGGCCGGGGGACGTCCTGCACGGCGGGACGATCGCGGAGGGCGCCGCCGCGCCCGTCCCGGACCGTCCGGAGTTCGACCGCCCGGAGTTCGCCCCGGTCTGGCACATCGGCGCGGCCGAAGGCCCGCACGCGGCACCGGAGTTCTTCACCGAGGACGACATCCACGGCTTCTACGCCGCCGACTGGAAGGTCCACTTCAACTCGGCCCGCACCGGTGTGCGTCTGGTCGGTCCCAAGCCGCGCTGGGCACGCACCGACGGCGGCGAGGCGGGGCTGCACCCGTCCAACATCCACGACACGCCCTACTCCGTCGGCGCCGTCGACTACACGGGCGACATGCCGGTGCTGCTCGGCCCCGACGGCCCCTCGCTCGGCGGGTTCGTGTGCCCGGCGACGGTCCTCAGCTCCGAGCGCTGGAAGCTGGGCCAGCTGCGCCCGGGCGACACGGTCCGCTTCGCGCCGGTGGGCGTGGACGGCGCGCCGCGCCCCGGGATCGTCGACGGGGGCGTGCTGGCCCGCGACGCCGACGTGACCTACCGGCGCAGCGGCGACGACAACCTGCTGGTCGAGTTCGGTCCGCTCCAGCTGGACCTGGCGCTGCGCATGCGGGTCCACGCGCTGATGGAGGCGGTGGCCGCGGCGGACCTGGCGGGCGTCACCGACCTCACCCCGGGCATCCGCTCGCTCCAGATCCAGACGGACCCCAACCGTCTCCCGCAGCACGAACTCCTCGCGCTCGTGCGGGAGATGACCGCGGCTCTGCCGCCCACGGACGAACTGGTCGTGCCCTCCCGCACCGTGCATCTACCGCTGTCCTGGGACGACCCGGCGACCCGCGAGGCCATCGCCCGCTACATGGCGGGCGTCCGCGACGACGCCCCCTGGTGCCCCTGGAACATCGAGTTCATCCGCCGGATCAACGGCCTGGACACCGTGGCCGACGTCTACGACACGGTGTTCGCCGCGGAGTACCTGGTCCTGGGCCTGGGAGACGTCTACCTCGGCGCCCCGGTCGCCACCCCCCTGGACCCGCGCCACCGTCTGGTGACGACGAAGTACAACCCCGCGCGCACCTGGACGGCCGAGAACTCGGTGGGCATCGGCGGGGCGTACCTCTGCGTCTACGGCATGGAGGGACCCGGCGGGTACCAGTTCGTGGGCCGGACGACCCAGGTGTGGTCGCCCTGGCAGCAGCGCGGCGCGTTCGAACCCGGCTCGCCCTGGCTGCTGCGGTTCTTCGACCGGATCCGCTGGTATCCGGTCGACGCGGACGAACTCCTGGAGCTGCGGGCGGACATCGCCTCGGGCCGTTTCGTGCCGCGCATCGAGGAGGGCACCTTCTCGCTCGCCGGTCACCAGGCCTTCCTCGCCGAACACGCCCAACCCATAGCGGAGTTCAGGTCCCGTCAGCAGACCGCGTTCGCGGCGGAGCGGGACGCCTGGGAGGCGGCGGGCGAGTTCACCCGGGCGGCGGCCGCCACCGCGCCGGCCGCGCCGCCGGCCGAGGTGGCGGTGCCGCCCGGCGGCCGGCTGGTCGAGGCCGAGTTCGCGGCCTCCGTGTGGCAGTTGAACGTGTCGCCCGGGGACGAGGTGACGGCGGGGCAGCCACTGCTCGCCCTGGAGGCGATGAAGATGGAGTCCAGGGTGCACGCGCCGGTCGACGGCGTGGTTTCACGGGTCCTGGCCCGACCCGGCGACCAGGTCGAGGCGGGCACGGCACTGCTCGTCCTCGCCCCGGCCGCGAGCTGACCCCATGCACCGAGCCAACCTCATACACCGAGCCGACCCCATGCCAGGAGCACCCATGTCCACGACCGTGTCCCGCGTCCGTGCCGCCTACGCCCGTATCGAGGCCGCGGACCGCCCGGAGATCTGGATCGACCTGCGGCCGCGCGCGGACGTCGAGGCGGAGGCCCGCACGCTCGACGAGCGGCTGGCGCGGGGCGAACGCCTCCCGCTCGCCGGCCGGCTGCTCGCCGTCAAGGGAAACATCGACGTGGCCGGACTGCCCACCACCGCGGGCTGCCCGGCGTACGCCTACGAGCCCGCCGCCGACTCCCCGGCCGTCGCCCGCCTCCGCGCGGCCGGCGCGCTGGTGCTCGGCACCACGAACCTGGACCAGTTCGCGACCGGCCTGGTGGGCACCCGCTCCCCGCACGGTGCGGTCCGGAGCGCCGTGGACCCCGCGCGGGTGAGCGGCGGCTCGAGCTCCGGTTCGGCCGTCGCGGTGGCCCTCGGCATCGCCGACCTCGCCCTGGGCACGGACACGGCCGGTTCGGGGCGGGTCCCGGCCGCCTTCAACGGCATCGTCGGTCTGAAGCCCACCCGGGGGCTGGTCCCCACGGAGGGCGTCGTCCCGGCCTGCGCCTCGATCGACTGCGTGACGGTGTTCGCCCGCACGCTTCCCGAGGCCGAACAGGCCCTGGCCCACATGGCGTCACCGGCCGGCCGCGATCTTCCCGCGATCCCGGCCCGGAAACCCGGCCCCTGGCGCGTCGCGGTCCCGCCCCTCGACCAGCTGGGCGAGCTGGACCGGGGCTGGGCGGAGGCGTACGAGGCGGCGGTGCGGCAGCTGGAGGCGGCCGGCGCCGAGATCCACGGCATCGACCTCACGCCGTTCACCGAGGCCGCCGCGATGCTCTACGAGGGCGCGTTCGTCGCCGAGCGCTACACCGCCGTGGGCACCTTTGTCGACAAGTTGATCGCGGAGGGCGGCGAGGGCCTGGACCCGACGGTGGCGGGCATCATCACCCGGGCCCGGGACATCCCGGCCCACCGGCTCTACTCGGACGCCGAACGCCTGGCGGTCCTGCGCACCCGCGCCCTCGCGGAACTGGCCGACTCGGACGCCCTGTTGCTGCCCACCACACCCGGTCACCCCACCCTCGCCGAGGTCGCCGCGGACCCGCTGGGCGCCAACGCCCGCCTGGGCCGCTTCACCAACTCGACGAACCTCTTCGACCTGGCGGCGGCGGCCGTCCCGGCCGGCGAGGTGAACGGCCTCCCCTTCGGCGTGATGCTGGCCGGCCCGCCCTTCACGGACGAGCGGCTGGCGCGGATCGCGAGCCTGCTGCGACCCCGGGCATACGTCGCCGTGGTGGGCGCCCATCTGACCGGCCAGCCCCTGAACCCCCAACTGCTGTCGCTGGGCGCGGTGCTGGACCGTACGACCACGACCGCCCCGGTCTACCGCCTGCACGCCCTTCGCACCGCCCCGCCCAAGCCGGGTCTGGAGCATGTGGGCGAGGGGGGCGCCGCGATCGAGGTGGAGATCTGGCGCCTCCCGGCGGAGGGCGCGGGCCGCCTGCTCGCCGCGCTCCCCCGCCCGATGGCCCTCGGCAGTGTGGAACTCGCCGACGGCAGCCAGGTCCCCGGCTTCCTCTGCGAGCCGTCCGCCCTCACCGACGCGGAGGACATCACCGCGTACGGAGGCTGGCGGGCGTATCTCGACAAGCGCTGAGTCGAGCTGCTGGAAGACGCGGGCCGCACCGATGTGCGGCCCCGCCCCGTGGCGCGACCAGCCACGCACGATCCGCGCCCCGGCGGACGGCGTCACCCCACCGACGAATAGGCGACAACCCCCCGCAGCAGCTCGTCGACCGCCTTGCGGGCGTTCTTCGCCACCGTCGAACCCCCGGCGGAGCCGGGAGCCGCCGCGGAGATCTGCCCCAGCACGTCGATGACCTGCTTGCACCAGCGCACGAAGTCACCGGCGGGCATCTCCGCCTCGCGCAGCACCTCGTCGAGGCCCTTGCCCGAGGCCCACATATAGGCCGACCAGGCGAAGCCGAGATCGGGCTCGCGCTGCCCCACGCCCTCGGTCTGACTGATCCGGAAGTCCTCTTCCAGGGCGTCCAGCCGGCCCCAGATACGGACCATCTCACTGAGCGCGGCCTTCGCCTTCCCCGAGGGCAGCTTCGGCGCCATGGCGTCGTCCCCGGCCCGCGACTCGTAGACCAACGCCGACACACAGGCGGCCAGTTCGGCGGGGGCCAGCCCCTCCCACACACCGGCGCGCAGGCATTCGCTGGCGAGCAGGTCGAGCTCGCCGTAGAGCCGGGCGAGCCGCTTGCCGTGCTCGGTGACCTCGTTGCCCCGCAGATAGTCGAGTTCGGTCAGCAGCGCCACGATCCGGTCGAACGTACGGGCGATCGTGTTGGTGCGTCCCTCGATCCGGCGCTCCAGCTGCGAGGTGTCCCGCAGCAGCCGGTGGTAGCGCTCGGCCCAGCGGGCGTGGTCCTCCCGGTCGGAGCAGCCGTGACAGGGGTGCGCGCGGATCTCGGTGCGCAGCCGGGCGATCTCACGGTCGTCGGCGGCCTGGGAGCGCTGCTTGCGGGCCCGCTCCGGCGGGATGTGCCCGGCCTTGGTGCGCAGCGCGGAGGCGAGATCGCGGCGGGACTGCGGCGAGCGCGGGTTGAAGGACTTCGGGATCCGCATCCGGTCCAGTGCCTCGACCGGCACCGGGAAGTCCATCGAGGCCAGCCGCTTGACCTGCCGCTCGGCGGTGAGGACCAGCGGGCGCGGCCCGTCCTGGTGGTCGAAGCCCCGGTGGCCGTTGGCCCGGCCGGCGGGCAGACCCGGATCGAGCACCAGCGCCAGCCCGGCGTACTTGCCGGTGGGCACGTGGATGACATCCCCCGGCTTGAGCTTCTCCAGCGCCACGGCGGCCTCGGTGCGGCGCTGGTTCGCCCCCTGCCTGGCCAGTTCCGTCTCACGGTCCTTGAGGTCGCGGCGCAGCCGTGCGTACTCGTCGAAGTCACCGAGGTGGCAGGTCATGGAGGTCTTGTAACCCTCGAGACCCTCCTCGTTGCGCTGCACCTGCCGGGAGATCCCGACCACCGACCGGTCGGCCTGGAACTGTGCGAACGAGGTCTCCAGCAGCTCGCGCGAGCGGTGCCGCCCGAACTGCTCGACCAGGTTGACCGCCATGTTGTACGACGGCTTGAAACTGGAGCGCAGCGGGTAGGTGCGGGTGCCCGCGAGCCCGGCCAGGTGCTCGGGGCTCATCGCGCGCTGCCACAGCACGACAGCGTGCCCCTCGACGTCGATGCCCCGTCGGCCCGCGCGCCCGGTGAGCTGTGTGTACTCGCCGGGTGTGATGTCGGCGTGCTGCTCGCCGTTCCACTTGACGAGCTTCTCCAGCACCACCGAGCGGGCGGGCATGTTGATGCCGAGGGCGAGCGTCTCGGTCGCGAAGACGGCCTTGACCAGGCCGCGCACGAACAGCTCCTCGACGACCTCCTTGAAGGTCGGCAGCATGCCCGCGTGGTGGGCGGCGATGCCGCGCTCCAGGCCCTCCAGCCACTCGTAGTAGCCGAGGACGTGCAGGTCCTCGTGGGGAATGGCGGCGGTGCGCTCCTCGACCAGGGCGCGGACCTCGGCGCGTGCGTCCTCGTCGTTCAGCCGCAGCCCGGCGTACAGGCACTGCTGGACGGCGGCCTCACAGGCGGCACGGCTGAAGATGAACGTGATGGCGGGCAGCAGCCCCGCCGCGTCGAGACGCTCGATGACCTCGGGCCGCCCCGGAGTCCACACCCGCGAGCGCTGCCTGCGCTCCCGCTCACGGTCGGCCTCACGCATGTTGCGGCCACGTCTGCGGTCCTGGTACGAGGGCCGGGTCGCCTCCATGCGGGCCAGCCGGGCGAGGTCGGGGTTGACGGCCCTGCGCTGGCCCTCACCCTCCTCGAACAGGTCGTACATCCGCCGCCCGGCGAGCACGTGCTGGAACAGCGGCACGGGCCGGTGCTCGGAGACGATCACCTCGGTGTCCCCGCGCACGGTGTCCAGCCAGTCGCCGAACTCCTCCGCGTTGGACACGGTCGCCGACAGCGAGACCAGGGTGACCGACTCGGGGAGATGGATGATCACCTCCTCCCACACGGCGCCCCGGAAGCGGTCGGAGAGGTAGTGCACCTCGTCCATCACCACGTACCCGAGGCCGAGGAGGGTCTGCGAACCGGCGTACAGCATGTTCCGCAGCACCTCGGTGGTCATCACGACCACCGGGGCGTCGGAGTTGACGCTGTTGTCGCCGGTGAGCAGGCCGACCTTGTCGCTGCCGTAGCGCCGGCACAGATCGGAGAACTTCTGGTTCGACAGCGCCTTGATGGGGGTCGTGTAGAAGCACTTCTTGCCCTGCTGGAGGGCGAGATGGACGGCGAACTCACCCACGATCGTCTTCCCCGAGCCGGTCGGGGCGGCCACCAGGACGCCCTTGCCCGCCTCGAGCGCCTGGCAGGCCTCGATCTGGAAGGGGTCGAGACCGAAGTCGTACATCTCGCGGAAGGACGCGAGCGCGGTGGCCTGCTCGACGGCGCGCTTACGTGCTGCCGCGTACCGCTCGGCCGGTGAGAGATCCTCTGTCATCGTGCTTTCGAGCGTACCGGGCCGCACTGACAACAGGACGATCATTATCCGGATCCGGTGCCTCCAAACCTTCGTACGCCCAGCTCACGGGCGCACGGGCAGGCGGCTCGAGGGGCCTGAAGACCCGCACCGCACCCGGTACGCACCGCCCGGTGAGCGGCACCTTCATGGGCCGCTCCCCGTCCGCGTATCCGCACCTCCGGGAAGACCCGGCGCTCTGGGGAAGTCGTTGCCGGTAACGACGGCGGTCAGGGCGCCGGTGCCGCTTTCTGCGGCGCGGCGGCACGCGCGCGTGCAAAGGCGTCCTCGGCGTCCGACCCGAGGACAGTGCGCGCCGTTCGACCGACCGCCCGCAACGCGGAGGCGGCCGGCCGCGCTGCGTGAGCGCCCCGGCCGCGGCCCGCCGCGGGATTGGCGAAGAGAGTGATCTCGCTGGTCAGGGGGATGGCCGCTCGAGCTCTTCGAGGTTCGTCAGGTCACGTCGTCATAACCGTTGACCCGGTCCGTGCTCGCCTGCTCCGGCAGTGCGCGGCTCGCGCTCACCGACTCGACCTCGCCGATGTCCTCGGGGCTGAGGTCCAGCTCGGAGGCCTCGTCGTCGGCCGGGCCCAGGGCGTCGCGGCGGCGCCTGCGTCGGTCGTTGAGCAGGGAGAAGGCGGTCGCGCCGAAGTACAGGATCCAGATCGGTCCGGCGAGCGCCAGCATCGAGATGGGGTCGGTGCTGGGCGTGGCCACGGCGGCGAACACCGTGATGCCGATGATCATGCCTCGCCACCAGCCGAGCATGCGCTTGCCGGTGACCATTCCCGTGAGGTTGAGGAAGATCAGCAGCAGCGGCAGCTCGAACGAGAGGCCGAAGACGACGACCATGCGCGTGACCAGCTGGAGCAGGTCGTCCAGTGGCAGCAGGTTGCTGACGCCGCCGGGGGTGAAGTCGATCAGCACCTTCGCGGTGGTCGGCAGCACCCGGTAGGCGAAGTAGCCGCCGCCCATGAACAGCGGGGCGCCCATGCCGACGAACGCGTACGCGTACTTGCGCTCGTGATTGTGCAGACCGGGGGCGATGAAGGCCCACAGCTGGTAGAGCCACACCGGCGAGGCGAACACGACTCCGGCCATCAGGGAGACCTGGAGGGCCAGCGTGAAGGGCGCGAGCAGGCCGTTGATCGTGATGCTCGCGCACTTGTTGGTGGAGTCGCCCGACCTGAGCTGGCCCGCGATCTCCTCGAAAGTCTTCCCGCAGCCGACCGAGTCGAGGATCGGCTTGGTGAGGAAGTTGATGATGTCGTTGTAGAAGAAGGCGGCCACGACCGTCACGAGGACGATGGCCAGCATCGCCTTGGCGAGCCGGTTGCGGAGCTCGCGAAGGTGATCCGCGAGGGGCATCCGCCCCTCGGGGTCCTTCTCCTGTTTGCGGGCAGGCTTCAGCAACCCACGTTCCCATCTCGTGCGGGCGGGCCGGAGGTCACCGGCCCCGCGTCAGCGCTTGGTCGTGTCCGTCGGCTCGCTGACCGGACGCGAGCTGGTCACGTCGCCGGGGGCGGCCTGGATGGTGCGCTGAACCGGGGGCTGCTCGCCGTCGTTGGGCGGACCGGCCGGGGTGGCCGTGCTGCTGCCCTCTTCCTTCATCGCCTTCGCCTCGCTCTTGAGGATGCGAGCCGACTTGCCGAGCGAGCGCGCCATGTCGGGAAGCTTCTTGGCGCCGAACAGCAGGATGACGACCACGAGGATGAGAATGATCTCGGGGGCGCCGAGCCTTCCGAACATAAGTCTTTACCTTCTCACCGAGGCTGCGGGGGCGGGTTGCCGTCCGATCGGTCGGACGCCTGTCCGAACGATCGTGTTGACAGCGATCGTAACGCTCAGGGGTAAACGTGAGGCAATCCCTGTGCGTACTCCCGGTCAGCGGTCCGGGCCTCGTTCTCCGAGCCGCGACCAGCAGCGTACCTGCCCCTCCCGCCGCGACGGGAGGGCGAAGTGGCCCAAAGCGCATTGCCCTCAGGACTCACAGGACGGCCACAGCGGTCCGCGAGGGTCACCACAGCAGTCGTCACAGAGGGTCCACAGCGCGGGCCGCGCTCACGGCGGCCCGCTCCAGATCCTGGGCCGCCCGGTCGATACGGCGCGCGGACTCCGTGACCTGCCGGCCCAGACGCCGCGCCTCCGTGAAGACCCGCACGGCGAACACCGCGAGGACGGCGAGACCCGCAAAACCCATGGCAACCGCGAACATCGGCCAGAACATGGGGCGAGCCTAGACCGTCCTAAGGGGTGTGCAGCCGCAGGGTCCTGACCCCGCCGCCGGTGAGGAGTTCGACGATCTGCTCACCGGCCGGCTTGCGCACGGCCGCACCGCAGTCGGGGCAGGTGAAGGAGTAGAAGGTGGTGCGGCTGGACGCGCCGATCGCCAGGCGCAGGGCACTCGCGGCCAGCTCGAAGGCGCCCCGGCAGTCGGGGCAGCCGGCCCTGAACCGCACCGGGCCCACGCTCCGCATGCCCGCGAACGCGGAGGCCACCGAGACGGCCCGCACACCAGACGCCGTCGACTCGCTCAAAGCCCCTGCTCCCGCCCGTCGTACTGATCCTCGTCCCGCGGCCCCGGCCGCTCGCCGTCGACCGCGTGCGGCCCGTCGGCCGCGCCCTGCGCCTCGATCCCGTCGTACGCGGCCAGCGCCTCACCGGCGGCCCGGCGGGCGCTGTCGGCGAGCTCCGGCGGCGAGACGATCCGGCCGTCGCGGCCGAGCCTCAGCGCCAGACGCCTGAGCGAGGCGGGTTCGGGCGTGCGCAGAGTAATACGCAGCCCGCCGTCGGGAAGCTCATCGGCGCTGTCGTGCGGGTAGTACTCGGCGACCCAGCGGCCGCCCGGGCCGACCTCGACGACGACCTCCGGGTCCTCGGCGGCCGGCTGCACCAGCCCCTCCGACAGGTCCCGCAGCTCGATCTCGGGCGGTGCGGACGGCTCGTCCAGGATCCTGATCTCGGCGACCCGGTCCAGCCGGAAGGTACGGCGAGCCTCCGACCGGCGACACCACGCCTCCACGTACGTGTGTCCGACGCTGACCAGACGGATGGGGTCGATCTCGCGCTCGGTCACCTCGTCCCGGGCCGGCGAGTAGTAGCGGATCCACAGCCGGCGCCGCTCGGAGATCGCCCGGTCGACGTCGGCGAAGACCCCGCCCTCCGACTCGAACGTCACCGACAGCCGCGCGCTCGCGCCCGCCGCCTCCCCCGCCGCGGCCTCCACCTTGGCCGTCGCCCGCAGCAGCGCCTGCCGGTCGCCCTCGCGCAGGCCGGGCAGCGTGGACACCGCCCGGGCCGCCACCAGCAGCGCGGTCGCCTCGTCGGCGGCCAGCCGTAGCGGCTCGGCGGCCTCCGCGCCGAGGGCGGCCGGGTTGTGCCACCAGATGCGCTCACCGTCGGTGTCGATGTCGAGGAGGTCCCCGCCACGGAAGCTGGTGCCGCACATGGGCAGCACGTCGAGGTCCGAGACCAGTTCGTCCTCGGTGATCCCGAAGGCGCGCGCCACGTCCTCGATCCGTGCGCCCGGGCGCTCCCTGAGATACGTCACCAGGGAGAGCATCCGCCGGGTCTGGTCGATCGCGTTCGCCGGCCTGACCGGTTTGCCTGCCACTGTGTTGCTCGCTCCCCCTCAGCCCTTCGCCACGGCCCGTAGCCGGTCCACGACGTCCGCACGCAGCTCGGCGGGGTCCAGGACCACCACGTCCGGCCCGAACTCCACCAGCCAGGCGTCCAGCCCGTGCCCGTACGGAATCTCCAACTCGTCCCAGCCGTCCCCGAGTTCCCGCACCGAGGTGGCCTTCGCCCGCAAGGGGTACCCGGAACCCGTCCGCAGCCGGATCAGCGCGCTGCGATCGGCGGTCTCCCCCGCCCAGCTGGCGACCGTCTCACGGACCGTGACGACATCGGGGACCGGTACGGTGAAACTCGTCCCGCGCGAGCGCACCCTGCCGGTGATCCGCGACAGCCGGAAGACGCGCTCGGCGCCCCGGTCGCGGTCGAAGCCCGCCAGGTACCAGTGACCGCGCCAGCACTCCAGCGCCCACGGCTCGACATGGCGGGGCTCCGGGTGCGCGGCGGTGGCCTTGCGGTAGTCGAACATGACGGGCCGGCGGTCGCGGCAGGCCAGCATCAGCGGCTCGAACGCGGCCTCGTGCACCGGGATCCGGGGCTCCAGGGCGCCGTGTGCCTCGTACGGGTCGACGTCCTCGGGGAGGCCCGCCGCGCGCAGCTTCTGCAGGGCGCCGCTCGCGGCCCCCGCCAGCCGGGCCTGCTGCCACACCTTGGCGGCCAGGCCGAGCGCCGCGGCCTCCTCGGCGTCGAGGGTGATGGCAGGCAGCCGGTTGCTGTCCCTGCGGGCGAGGTAACCGATCTCGCCGTCCAGGCTCTCCACGGTCTCGATGACCAGGCCGAGCTCGCGCAGATCGTCCTTGTCCCGCTCGAACATCCGGTTGAAGGAGTCGTCCGACGCCGCCGTCCCGTTCCCG
The DNA here is from genome assembly GCF_042737375.1 of Streptomyces sp. NPDC060000. NCBI lineage: Bacteria > Bacillati > Actinomycetota > Actinomycetes > Kitasatosporales > Streptomycetaceae > Streptomyces > Streptomyces sp. NPDC060000. Next base: position 61,976 of record NZ_JBHWUU010000016.1, on the reverse strand, counting down.
GACCGGAAGGTCTCGACGTACGCCTCGATGGAGTCGCGCAGCTCGCGCTTGCTGAGCGGCCGCCGCGTCCCCAGCAGACACAGCGCCAGGTTCATCAGTCGCTCGGCCTTGGCAATGGCCATCGACGCCCTTCGCCTCCCCTATGGTGCTTACGATCGACGACCGTACCGCTCCGTGGTCCCCGGACAAAAGCCGAGGGCCCATGCCCGGGCAGGCATGGGCCCCAGATGATCAACGCTGGTCGTACGACGGTCAGACCCCGAGCAGGTCCACCACGAAGATCAGCGTCTCGCCGGGCTTGATCGCCGGGGTCGGGCTCTGGTTGCCGTAGGCGAGGTGCGCCGGGATGGTCAGCTGGCGACGGCCGCCGACCTTCATGCCCTGCACGCCCTGGTCCCAGCCCTTGATGACCCGTCCGCCGCCGAGCGGGAAGCGGAACGGCGTCCCGCGGTTCCAGCTGGCGTCGAACTCCTCACCGGTGCTGAAGGCGACACCGACGTAGTGGACGCTGACGGTGTGGCCGGCCTGCGCAACCTCGCCGTCGCCCTCCCAGATGTCCTTGATCTCGAGGTCTGCCGGGGGCTGGCCCTCGGGGAAGTCGATCTCGGGCTTGTCAATGCTCACGTCACTGGCTCCTGCATGTCTCACGGAAAGGCAACAACACGGACAGTCTTACACCTTGGGCGGCCTCATGCCTTTGCGAGGATGTCCACCGTGAACACCATCGTGGAGTCCTTCTTGATGCCGCTGCCGCTCGGCGGGTTGTCGCCGTAACCCAGCGACGGCGGAACGACGATGACGACGCGGCTGCCCACCTTCTTGCCGGTCAGACCCTGCGCCCAGCCCTTCACCACCTGCTGGAGCGAGAACGACGTCAGCGCACCGCGGCCGTACGTCGAGTCGAACTCCTTGCCCGTGTCCCAGATGACGCCCTTGTACTGCACCAGCACCGTGTCGTCCGCCGCGAGCGCGGCGCCGTCTCCTTCGATCACGTAGTTGCTGACCAGTTTGGTCGGCGCCTTCCTCTTGGGGATCTCGATCGAGGGTGCCTTGCCGTCGGTGTTCGTACCGACCTTCGGCACCGCGGCGTCGTCCTGCGGCACGTCCTTGCCCTTGGCCGAACTCTTCGCGTTGAACGTGTCCTGGATGTCGAACACGAACACCAGCGTGTCGGTGCCCTTGATGCCCGTCTGCGCGTCGCCGTCCTTGCCGAAGGCCCAGGTCGGGGGCACGGAGAACAGCACCCGGCTGCCGACCTTCTTGCCCGTCAGCGCGTAGCGCCAGCCATCGATGGTGCCGCCCTGCGCGAGCTGGGTGAACAGCGGCTTCTTGGTGTCGTAGGTGTTGAGGAGGACCTTCCCGCTGTCCCAGATCTGGCCGAGACAGTTGGCCTGGATGTAGTCCTTCTCCGCGACGGTCCGGCCGCTGCCCGCGATCACCGTCTTCACCGCCAGCTGGTCCGAGGGCTCACCGGTGCCCTTGGCGATCGTCGGCTTCTCGTCGAACTTCACCCCCGCCGTGATGGCCGGCAGCGGACCGTCGACGATCTTCGGCGGCGGAGCCGCGGACGTGGCCCCCGCGGAGGGCGACGCGCCGTCTTTCGCCTTGCTCGTGTCGGACTTGTCGTCGCCGCACGCGGCGAGAGTGACCAGTCCCGCGGGTACGGCGGCAAGGATGAGTGAGCGTCGGCGCACGATGAAAGCCTCGTAATCGGTCGATCTTCTGATGGCGTGCGCGCAACTCTACGACGTGAGACGGGCACCGTACGGGAAACGTACGGTGCCCGTGTTGCGTTCCGTTCCGCGCGCGAGGCACGCGCGGAACGCCTGGCTCACATGCCTGCGATCAGCTTCTCCACCCGGTCGTCCACCGAACGGAACGGGTCCTTGCACAACACGGTGCGCTGCGCCTGGTCGTTGAGCTTCAGGTGCACCCAGTCCACCGTGAAGTCCCTGCGCTGCTCCTGCGCACGGCGGATGAAGTCGCCGCGCAACCGCGCCCTGGTGGTCTGCGGCGGCACCGACTTGCCCTCGAAGATCTTCAAGTCGTTGCAGATCCGCGCCGCTTGCCCCTTGCGCTCCAGCAGGTAGTACAGACCACGACGACGGTGGATGTCGTGGTATGCGAGGTCTATCTGCGCGACCCTCGGGTGGGACATGGTCATGTTGTGCTTGGCCCGGTACCGCTCGATGAGCTTGTACTTCATCACCCAGTCGATCTCGGTGCCGATCCGGTCGAGGTCCTCCGCCTCGATCGCGTCCAGCGTGCGACCCCACAGTTCCAGGACCTGATCGACGTTGCCGGTGCGGACACCCCGGCGCTCGACGAAGTCCACGGCCTTCTCGTAGTACTCCCGCTGCACCTCCAGCGCGGAGGCCTCACGGCCGCTGGCCAGACGCACCTTGCGCCGGCCCGTGATGTCGTGACTGACCTCGCGGATCGCCCGGATCGGGTTCTCCAGCGTCAGATCCCGCATCACCGTGCCCGCCTCGATCATGCGCAGCACCAGGTCGGTCGCGCCGACCTTCAGCAGCATGGTCGTCTCGGACATGTTCGAGTCGCCGACGATGACATGCAGCCGGCGGTAACGCTCGGCGTCCGCGTGCGGCTCGTCGCGCGTGTTGATGATGGGCCGCGAGCGGGTCGTCGCGGAGGAGACGCCCTCCCAGATGTGCTCGGCCCGCTGACTGACGCAGTAGACCGCTCCACGGGGCGTCTGCAGCACCTTGCCCGCGCCGCACAGCAGCTGGCGGGTCACCAGGAACGGGATCAGGATGTCCGCGAGCCGGGAGAACTCCCCGTGCCGGGCCACCAGGTAGTTCTCGTGGCAACCGTAGGAGTTGCCCGCCGAGTCCGTGTTGTTCTTGAAGAGGTAGACGTCGCCCGCGATTCCTTCCTCGTGCAGGCGTCGTTCCGCGTCCACCAGGAGTCCTTCGAGAATGCGCTCGCCGGCCTTGTCGTGGGTGACCAACTCGGTCACGTTGTCACATTCCGGTGTCGCGTATTCCGGATGCGATCCCACGTCGAGATAGAGGCGGGCGCCGTTTCGCAGAAAGACATTGCTGCTTCGGCCCCATGACACGACACGGCGGAAGAGGTACCGCGCCACCTCGTCGGGAGACAGCCGACGCTGTCCCCTGAACGTACATGTGACGCCGTACTCGTTCTCCAGCCCGAAAATGCGGCGGTCCATGAGTGAACATTACGCCCGATCACCTGAACTGAAACGGGGTTCGGCAGCACGGTTCGGATCATTTTCCGATGAAGTCGCAACGACCCCGCTTCCGGCGGGAACCGCCATTACCCGCCCCGTGGCCAGCAAAACCACCACCGACACGGCGCCCGCGAATGCCGGCACCGCGAACCCCCACAGCGCGCCGCCGGCCTCCACGACCGGACCCGCCAGGCCCGTTCCGACCGACGCCCCGACCGTGAAGGTCGTCACCAGCCAGGAGAACGCCTCCGTCACCGTCCCACGCGGCGCGTGCCGGTCCACGATGACGAACGCGCACGCGAGGGCGGGCGCCAGGAACACGCCCGCGAGCGCCGTCAGCGCCACCATGGCCACGGCGCCCGGCATCAGCATCAGCGGCAGGTAACACACCGCCAGAAGCATCACCAGGCCCCGCAGTCGCCGCTCCGGCGTCCCCGCCCACCGCCGCGCCCCGTACGCCAGACCACCGGCCAGCGCGCCGAGCCCCAGCGCCGCCATCAGCCAGCCGTACACCGCGTCACCGCCGTGGTCGTCGGCATACGGGACGGACGCCACCGTGATGGAACCGAGCGCGACACCGACGAACAGGAACGCCCCGAGGAGCGCCAGCAGGCCGGGCGACCGCAGCGCGCCCAGCCAGTGCGCCTCGCGCGGGGCCGAGCGCCACGCGCGCGAGGGCGGCGACACGACCACCGACAGCGCGCCCAGCACCCCGACCACGTTCAGCACCAGCAGGGCCCCCTGCTCCGACCACACCGACACGCACAGCGTCACCAGCAGCGGCCCGACGGTGAACATCACCTCCTGCGCCACCGCGTCCATCGCGTACGCCGTGTGCACCTGGTCCTCGCGCCGCAGCACCGCGGGCCACAGCGCCCGCAGGCCTCCTTCCAGGGGCGGCGTGAAGAGCCCGGCGGCCGACACGGCGACATACGCGAGCGGCAGCGGATCCGTGCCCACGAAGGCGAAGGCCGCCATGGCGAGCGCCGAGGCGAGCGCCGCCGGCAACTGCACCCGCGGCTGCCCGTGCGCGTCGACCAGCCGCCCCAGCAGGGGCTGTCCGACGGCGTTGGCGACGCCGTACACGGCGGCCAGCGCGCCCGCGAGGCTGTACGTGCCGCCCTGCGCGCGGACGAACAGCACGATCGCGATGGCGGCCGTGGCGTTGGGCAACCGTCCGACGAGCGTGCCGGTGAGCAGCCGGGCGGCGTGCCTCGCCCTGAGGATCTCCAGGTACCCCGCGGCCAATGTCCCGCCTCCGTCGGCTCGCCCGAGGCAGTGAGCCACCCCGAGGTTTTACGTATAACGTCTCTTGTCATACGTACCATGTGCGCTGTTCGCCAGTCCAGACGAAGGAGCAGGCCCACGGTGGCACGAGCCAGCACGCGCCCGACGAGCCGGGACGTCGCCCAGGCCGCCGGGGTCTCCCAGGCCGCCGTCTCCCTCGTCCTCGGCGACAAATGGCGCGGCCGCGTCTCCGAGACCACCGCGGAACGCGTCCGGGAGGCGGCCCGCGACCTCGGTTACCGGCCCAACCTGGCCGCCCGCAACCTGCGTCTCGGCAGCACCCGCACCGTCCTCCTCGTCGTCCCCGCACTCACGACGGAGTTCTTCGCCGGCGTCTACACGGGAGCGGCGCGGGTCGCCGCCGAGCACGGCTTCGGCGTGGTCCTCTACCCCTCCCCCGAGGGCGTCGGCCCCGCCCGCGACCCCTTCGCCTCCGCCCAGGCGGCCCTCGACGGCGTCCTCGCCTCCTCCATGGCCGCCGACGCGCTGACCGCCATCCGGGGCGACCAGCTCCCCCTGGTGATGCTCGACAGCGACCCCTCCGGGAGCCTCGGCGCCGCCACCGTCAACCTGGACATCGCCGACGGCGTCCGTCAGGTCGCCGACCATCTGCTGGACCTCGGCCACCGCCGCTTCCTGCATCTGGCGGCCGACATCCCCTCCTGGACCTTCGAGGTACGCGCGCGTGAGCTCGCCGCACGCGTCGCCGCCGTACCGGGGACCTCGCTGCGCACCGCCCGCGCCCCCATCTCCATCGACGGGGCCCTGGCCGCCGCGGAGGCGGCGCTGAGCGCGCCCGGACCGCGCCCCACAGCCGTCGTCTGCGACGACGACAAACTCGCGGCCGGCGTCTACAAGGCCCTGCGACGCCTCGGCCTGCGCGTCCCCGACGACGTGTCGGTCACCGGCCTGGACGACCTGGCCCTGGCCACCGCCCTCGACCCCGAGCTGACGACCGTACGGCTGGACTCCGAGCTGTTCGGCGAACGAGGCATGCGGGCCCTGCTGGCCGTCCTGGAGGGCCGCACGCCGGACGGCGGGGACATCCCCGTCGAACTCGTCGTACGGGCCTCCACGGCCCCACCGGGCGCCTCCTGAGACGCCCTGCGCCCCGGCCGAATCATCGACCGGGGCGCAGCAGAGGTGAATCGTGAACGGCGGGCTACTCCTCGTCGGAGCTCTCCGCCTCCGTGGTCGCCCCGTCCGTCTCCAGCAGCCGGCCCAGCTGACGGCCCACGATCCGCTTGAACTTGCGCGACTGCGGCCGGGTACGGTCCAGCACCGCCACCTCCAGGCGCTCGGCGGGAATCTCCCGCTCCGTGCCGTTGGTGTCGCGCGACAGGGCCTGGACGGCCAGCTTCAGCGCCTCGGCCAAATTCATGCCGTCCTGGTGACGCTGGTCCAGGTACGTGTTGATCTGCTCGGCGTTGCCACCGACCGCCACCGAGCCGTGCTCGTCCACGATCGAACCGTCGTGCGGCAAGCGGTAGATCTGGTCCCCGTCCGGCGTGGCGCCGACCTCGGCCACCACCAGCTCCACCTCGTAGGGTTTCTCGCCCGCCGAGGAGAAGATCGTGCCCAGCGTCTGGGCGTACACGTTGGCCAGACCGCGGGCCGTCACGTCGTCACGGTCATAGGTGTAGCCGCGGAGATCGGCATACCGGACCCCGCCGATCCGCAGGTTCTCGTACTCGTTGTACTTGCCGGCGGCCGCGAAACCGATCCGGTCGTAGATCTCGCTGAACTTGTGCAGCGCACGGGACGGATTCTCACCGACGAACACGATGCCGTCGGCGTACTGGATCACAACGAGGCTGCGCCCGCGCGCGATGCCCTTGCGGGCGTACTCGGCGCGGTCGGCCATCGCCTGCTGGGGTGAGACATAGAACGGCGTCGACACCGGTTATCCGTCCCTTTCTGTCGAAGTCACTGGATCACCTGGGATGAGAACGGGGCCGCCGGCTACAGCAGGGCGGCGCGCGGGCCGTCCGGCTGCTCCAGGCGACGCGCCAGGATGGCGCGGGCGATCTCCGACGACTCCTCGTCGGTGAGCCGGCGGAAGCCGTCATCGGTGATCACGGTGACGATGGGGTAGATCCGGCGCGCGACATCGGGACCACCGGTCGCCGAGTCGTCGTCCGCCGCGTCGTAGAGGGCCTGGACCACGAGAGTCGTGGCCTCTTCCTCCGACAGGTCGTTGCGGAAGAGCTTCTTCATCGCCCCGCGCGCGAAGATCGAGCCGGAGCCGGTGGCGGCGTAGTTGTGCTCCTCGGAGCGACCGCCCGTGACGTCGTAGGAGAAGATCCGGCCCCTGTCCCGGTCCACGTCGAACCCGGCGAACAGGGGCACGACCGCCAGCCCCTGCATGGCCATGCCCAGGTTGGACCGGATCATGGTCGACAGCCGGTTCGCCTTGCCCTCCAGCGAGAGCTGCGCCCCCTCGACCTTCTCGAAGTGCTCCAGCTCCAGCTGGAACAGCTTCACCATCTCGACGGCCAGACCGGCGGTACCGGCGATACCGACGGCCGAGTACTCGTCGGCCGGGAAGACCTTCTCGATGTCCCGCTGCGCGATGACGTTGCCCATCGTGGCGCGACGGTCACCGGCGAGCACGACACCACCGGGGAACGTCACGGCGACGATCGTCGTGCCGTGCGGCGCCTCGATCACACCCTGCGTCGGAGGCAGCTGCCGCTTGCCGGGCAGCAGCTCCGGCTGGTGGTCGGAGAGAAAGTCCATGAAGGACGAGGACCCGGGCGTCAGGAAGGCAGCCGGTAGACGCCCGGTGCTACGAGTGTTGGCTTCCATGGAGTTCCTTCCAGGTAAGCGGCTGCCCGACGAACAGCGTCGGGATCGTCTCCCAACTTGCCGATGGCCGAATTGCAGTTGAAGCACAGTACGCCACGGACCCTACCCGTCTCGTGGCAGTGATCCACATGTACGGCAGGAGCTTTCAGGCAGATCACACAGAGCCCCATCTGAGACGCGACCATGGCGTCACGCTCGGCTTCCGTCATGCCGTAGTGGCGCTTCAGGTGTCCTCGGCGCCCCTTGACGGCTTTACAGGCCTTGCAGCAGGTCGCAAGGCCGTCGGACGCTGTGGCGTTGCGGTGCCACTCACCGTGCGGCTTGATCTCCTTACAGCTGCGGCAGTACTTGTGCCCCTCGGGCGGCTCAACCCGCGGCCTCACATTCCGGCCCTTCGCGAGTTGACGAGCCTGGTGATAGGCCGCCCAGCACTCCCGACAGTAGGCCTGCAACCCGTCCCGGGCCGCCTTGTTGCCGGCGAAGGCTGCCCGCGGCTTCGCCTCCCTGCACCGCGAGCAGCTCTTCACGGCATCTTCGATTGTCAAGTTCAGAGCCCCCCGCAGCCTTCAATTCGAAGACTACTCGCCACCCTTCTGAACGAAACTTCGCACGAAGTCCTCGGCATTCTCCTCGAGTACATCGTCAATCTCGTCAAGAACCGAGTCCACGTCGTCGCTCAGCTTCTCCTGACGCTCCTTGAGGTCCTCCGACGCCTGCGCCTCGGGCGCCTGCTCCTCGGCCTCCTCCGTGGACCGCGTCGCCTTCTGCTGGCCGCCGCCGGTGTCCTTGGTCGCCATAACCCTCACCCCGCTCTTTCGCCCGACATGGTCGACAGGTCGGCATTCCTGCCGATCGGTGATGATCAGACCCTACAAGCCGGGTCCGACATCGGCCCCGCAGTTGCGACAACGTACGGGGGCCACCTCGATGATTCCCGGACGGAGGCGTTTCCACCCGTCCGGCAGGTTCCGTACAGACGGCCGGTCAGCCGCCCGAAAGGACCCTGACCAGGTCTTCTGCCGTACGGCAGCGGTCCAGAAGCTCCTTGACGTGATTTCGCGTTCCGCGAAGGGGTTCGAGGGTTGGGACACGCTGGAGCGAGTCCCGGCCCGGCAGATCGAAGATCACCGAGTCCCAGGAGGCGGCGGCCACGTCATCGGCGTACTGCTCCAGACAGCGACCGCGGAAGTACGCGCGGGTGTCCTCCGGGGGCTTCGTGATCGCCCGCTCGACCTCGGACTCGTCCAGGAGGCGCTTGATGCGCCCGCGGGCCACGAGACGGTTGTAGAGGCCCTTGTCGGCCCGTACGTCGGCGTACTGGAGGTCGACGAGATGCAGGCGCGCGGCGTCCCAGTCGAGGCTGTCACGGCGCCGGTAGCCCTCCATGAGCTCCCGCTTGGCGACCCAGTCCAGTTCGCCGGCGAGGCTCATGGGGTCGTTCTCCAGGCGGTTCAGGGTGTCCTCCCAGCGCGCCAGGACGTCCTTCGTCTGGTCGTCGGCGTCCGAGCCGAACCGCTCCTCCACGTACTTGCGCGACAGCTCGAAGTACTCCATCTGCAACTGGACCGCGGTGAGCGTGCGGCCGCTGCGCAGGGTGACCAGTCGCTTCAGGGTCGGGTCGTGGGAGACCTGGTGAAGGGTGCGGACCGGCTGGTCGACCGCCAGGTCCACGGCGATGAAGCCGTCCTCGATCATGGACAGGACCAGGGCCGTCGTGCCCAGCTTCAGGTACGTCGAGATCTCGGAGAGGTTCGCGTCGCCGATGATCACGTGCAGCCGGCGGTACTTCTCCGCGTCGGCGTGCGGCTCGTCGCGCGTGTTGATGATCGGGCGCTTCAGCGTCGTCTCCAGGCCGACCTCGACCTCGAAGTAGTCGGCGCGCTGACTGAGCTGGAAGCCGTGTTCATGGCCGTCCTGGCCGATTCCGACGCGGCCTGCGCCGGTGACCACCTGGCGCGAGACGAAGAAGGGCGTGAGGTGGCGCACGATGTCCGAGAAGGCGGTCTCCCTCTTCATCAGGTAGTTCTCGTGCGTGCCGTAGGAGGCGCCCTTGTTGTCGGTGTTGTTCTTGTAGAGGTGGATGGGCTGGGCGCCGGGCAGCGCGGCCGCGCGTTCGGCGGCCTCGGCCATGATCCGCTCGCCGGCCTTGTCCCAGAGGACGGCGTCACGGGGGTTGGTGACCTCCGGGGCGCTGTACTCGGGGTGCGCGTGGTCGACGTAGAGCCGTGCGCCGTTGGTGAGGATGACGTTGGCGAGGCCGATGTCCTCGTCGGTGAGCTGGCTGGAGTCGGCGACCTCGCGAGCGAGGTCGAAGCCACGCGCGTCCCGCAGCGGGTTCTCCTCCTCGAAGTCCCAGCGGGCCCGGCGGGCCCTGTGCATCGCCGCCGCGTAGGCGTTGACGATCTGGGACGAGGTGAGCATGGCATTGGCGTTGGGGTGGCCGGGGACGGAGATGCCGTACTCCGTCTCGATGCCCATTACTCGCCGTACGGTCATGCGGCCCTCCTTGCCCGGCGGCACCCTCGGTCGTGGGCGCCGCTCAGATACCGGTGGTGCTCCGGTGCGTGTGCGGTGCCCGTCCCCGCACTGCGCGACCCGGCGGTACGGAAGAGCCTAGAACGCCTCCGCGCTGGTGGGGAGATCATTTGCGTCATTGCCTTGCTCCAGCCGTGGCCCGGAAAACAGTCGGCTGCGGGTACCCGTCGTGGGCACCCGCAGCCGCCCTGTTCTTACAGGTACTGTCCGGTGTTCGCCACCGTGTCGATGGAGCGTCCGGTGTCCGCGCCCTGCTTTCCGGTGATGAGGGTACGGATGTAGACGATCCGTTCGCCCTTCTTTCCGGAGATCCGGGCCCAGTCGTCGGGGTTGGTGGTGTTGGGCAGGTCCTCGTTCTCCTTGAACTCGTCCACACAGGCCTGGAGGAGATGGGAGACCCGAAGGCCCTTCTGGTTGTGGTCGAGGAAGTCCTTGATGGCCATTTTCTTGGCCCGGCCGACGATGTTCTCGATCATCGCGCCGGAGTTGAAGTCCTTGAAGTACAGGACTTCCTTGTCGCCGTTGGCGTAGGTGACTTCCAGGAAGCGGTTTTCCTCGGATTCGGCGTACATGTGTTCCACGGCCGTCTGGATCATGCTCTGGACGGTGATGGTCCTGTCGCCGCCGTGTTCGCCCACGTCCTCGGAGTGCAGGGGGAGGCGTTCGGTGAGGTACTTCTGGAAGATGTCCTTGGCCGCTTCGGCGTCCGGGCGCTCGATCTTGATCTTCACGTCGAGGCGGCCGGGGCGCAGGATGGCCGGGTCGATCATGTCCTCACGGTTGGAGGCACCGATCACGACCACGTTCTGCAGGCCTTCGACGCCGTCGATCTCGGCTAGGAGCTGCGGGACGATGGTGTTCTCCACGTCGGAGCTGACGCCGGAGCCGCGGGTGCGGAAGAGGGATTCCATCTCGTCGAAGAAGACGATGACGGGGGTGCCCTCGGAGGCCTTCTCCCTGGCGCGCTGGAAGACGAGGCGGATCTGCCGCTCGGTCTCACCGACGTACTTGTTGAGGAGTTCGGGGCCCTTGATGTTGAGGAAGAAGCTCTTGCCGGTGGCCTGGCCGGTGACCTCGGCGACCTTCTTGGCCAGCGAGTTGGCGACGGCCTTGGCGATGAGCGTCTTGCCGCATCCGGGCGGTCCGTAGAGCAGGACGCCCTTGGGCGGGCGCAGCTCGTGCTCCTTGAAGAGGTCGGGGTACAGATACGGGAGCTCGACCGCGTCGCGGATCATCTCGATCTGTCCGCCGAGGCCGCCGATCTGCTCGTAGCCGATGTCGGGGACCTCTTCGAGGACGAGTTCCTCGACCTCGCTCTTGGGAACGACCTCGTAGACGTATCCGGAGCGGGGTTCGAGCAGAAGCGCGTCGCCGGGGCGGATGACGACGTCCAGGAGGGGTTCGGCGAGCCGGACCACCCTTTCCTCGTCGGTGTGCCCCTGCACGAGGGCGCGCACGCCGTCCTCGAGGATCTCCTTGAGGGTGACGATGTCGCCGACGCTCTCGTACTCCATGGCCTCGACCACGTTGAGCGCTTCGTTGAGCATCACTTCCTGGCCGCGCCGGAGCTCCTCGAGCTCGACGCCGGGGCTGACGTTCACCCGGAGTTTGCGGCCTCCGGTGAAGATGTCGGCCGTGCCGTCCTCGTTCGCCGAGAGGAAGACACCGAAGCCGGCCGGCGGCTGGGCGAGCCGGTCGACCTCTTCCTTGAGGGCCACGATCTGGTCGCGGGCCTCACGGAGCGTGTTGGCGAGTCGCTCGTTCTGGGCGGACACGCCGGCCAGGTTTGTCTGTAGCTCGACGATCCGCTCTTCGAGAATCCTCGTGTGTCGCGGAGAGTCGGCGAGCTTGCGCCGCAGGACGGCGATCTCCTGCTCAAGGTAGGCAATCTGCCCGGACGGGTCGTCGGACCCTCGTCCCGGGCGGATGCCGCGGTTCATGTCGTCGTCGTGGGCTGCCACGGTCCTCACCTCCTCCAAGGGGAGCTGGACGCTTCCAGACCCTACCTGGGTGGGTGTCGATTGAAACCCCTAGATCACAAAGACTGTCGAGGTGTGTCCGATCTTCACCCTTGCGCTCTCCCTCACGCCAGGGGGATACCCACCGAAGATGGTTGGGAAGCCGCCGAGGGTAGGGTCGAAGTGTTCAACACCCGTCAGAGCCTGCATCGTTCCCTTGCGGCTCGACAGTAAACGGCAGGAGATATGGGCGTGCAGCAGGAGGCCGAGGTCGGCGGCGAGGCGCTGGAGGTCTGGATCGACCAGGATCTCTGTACCGGCGACGGGATCTGCGCGCAGTACGCGCCGGAGGTGTTCGAGCTGGACATCGACGGCCTGGCCTACGTCAAGGGCGGGGACGACGAGCTCCTCCTGGCCAAGGGGGCCACGACGCCGGTGCCGTTGCCTCTGTTGACGGACGTGGTGGACTCGGCGCGGGAGTGCCCGGGTGACTGTATTCATGTGCGACGGGTTTCGGACAGCGTCGAGGTCTACGGCCCTGACGCGGAGTGAGGCTCCGGAAGCCGACCGTGACACCTGTCTGATTTCTCACAGGCCGGTGGCCCGGATCAGACGCTGTGGGCGCCCGCGGGTGTCGAGCGGATGAACGCGTGGTCCTTCCACTGCCACTTGGCGCTGTCCTTCACGTCGGGGCAGCAACTGGGTATGTCGGCCGTGGAGTAGCCGAGAAGCGTGGCGAGGACGGCTCCGTCGGTGACCGAGAGGCTCGTGACGGTGTTGCGGGTCCTGGGATCGACGAGGGTCGCGACCACACGCGCGTGGGCGCTGTCCGCGCCGCGGGTGAGGACGTAGACGCCGTCGGGCGGGGTGCCCATGGAGGCGTCGCAGTGGACGACCGCGACCGTTTCCGGGGCACCGTCGCCGTCGAGGTCGCCGGTGGCCTTCCTGACCACGAGGGCCTGCACGGGACCGCATTCGATGGGGAAGTCGACGCCGGTGGTGGCGGGGGCCGCGGCGGTGACGGGGGCGGGCCTGGCATCCTGGCCGGTCGCCTGGGCGGCCGTCGCGGGTTTGGGTTGCAGGAGCGAGGAGAGGGCGACGACACCGGCGAGAGCGGTGGCGGTCGCGACCCAGTGGATGGGCCGGGCGTGGGTGTGTGCCAGTTCCGGGACGGCGGACTGCTGCACTGGCAGGGTCTCCTGTGATGGCTGTGCCGGTGGGGGTGGGGGATTGGCCAGCATCGTGCCACACGTCACACGGTGGGGGAACGGCGGGGTACGGGATTTCGGACGGATCGCCGCCCGGTGCAGGGCTCTGCCGACCGCCGGCGGATCGAGTCCCGGGACGGCTGCCCTGCCGGGTCCCGACCCGGGGCCCGGACGTATGTCGGACCAGGTGTCGGATCGGCGTCCGAGAGTGCCAACGACAAGGCGCCGTGGCCGAGTTCCGGGTCGGTCCGGGAACTGGGTCACGGCGCCTCGTCGTTGAGCGCTGTGCTGGGGCCGTGTCAGCGGCCGCTGCCACCGTCGGCGTTGGGGCCAGTGTAGTCCTCGCCGTAGGCGCCCTTGGCCGGGCGGCGTCGGCGCATGGGCGGCTCGACTCCGTCGGCGAGGCGGCGGGCGGTGAGCAGGAAGCCGGTGTGGCCGATCATCCGGTGGTCCGGGCGGACGGCCAGACCCTCCACGTGCCAGTTGCGGATCATCGACTCCCAGGAGGTCGGCTCGTTGAAGGAGCCGATCTCGCGGATGGACTCCACGGTCCGCGCGAGCTGGGTGGTGGTCGCGACGTAGCAGCACAGGATGCCGCCGGGCACGAGCGCCTTGGAGACGGCCTCCAGACACTCCCAGGGGGCCAGCATGTCGAGGATGACGCGGTCGACCTCGGTGTCGGACAGGTTGTCCTGGAGGTCGCCGACGGTGAGCTGCCAGGCGGGGTGCGGGCCGCCGAAGTAGCGCTCCACGTTCTGCTGGGCGATCTCCGCGAAGTCCTCGCGTCGCTCGTAGCTGTGCAGCATGCCCTGGTCGCCGATGGCGCGCAGCAGGAAGCTGCTCAGCGAGCCGGAGCCGACGCCGGCCTCGACGACGCGTGCGCCGGGGAAGATGTCGGCGAAGGCGAGGATCTGCCCCGCGTCCTTCGGGTAGACGACGGCTGCCCCGCGGGGCATGGACAGGACGTAGTCGGGGAGCAGGGGGCGCAGCGCGAGATAGGCGACGTTCCCGGTGGTGCGGACAACGCTGCCCTCGGGAGCACCGATCAGTTCGTCGTGCGGGAAGGAACCCTTGTGGGTGTGGAAGTTCTTCCCGGCTTCGAGCGTGAACGTGTAGTGGCGGCCCTTGGGATCGGTCAGCTGAACCTGGTCCCCGACCTTGAAGGGCCCGCGCCTGCGGGCGGCACCGGTCGGTTCGGACATGTGAACAGCCTACCGGGGTTTGCCGGAGGCGCCGACCACGGGTACGGCCCGGCTAGGACGGTCTGGCCATGGCCTTCACGAAGGCCCGCTCGACGTCGGCGGCGGACAGCACCCCGAAGATCTCGCCGGTCTCCTCGACCACGAGGTACTCGGTGGCGGGGGTGGCGCGCAGGACGTCGAGGAGGCCCTCGCCGGCGAGCTCGGCGGAGACGCGCATGCCGTCGCTGAGGTCCTGGGCGAGACCGCTGACGGCGACCCAGGGGCGGCGGTGTTCGGGTACGCCGACGATCGCGGCCTCGCGGACGAGGGAGAGCGGTTCGCCGTTGGCGTCGACGACGACGAGGGCGCGGGCGCCGGCGTCGTTGGCTCGGCGCAGGGCCTCGGACAGGGGGGTGTGGGTCTCGACGGGGACGGCGCGCCGGGTGAGGGTGCGGGCGCGCAGTTCGGGGAGGTGTTCACGCAGCCGGGCCATGCGCAGGCTGTTGCCGGCGCCGGTCCAGATGATCGCGGCGAGGATGGCCGCGAGCAGGGCGTCGGTGACGGTGTCCATGCCGACGCTGTCCTCGGCGCTGGAGCCGAGGGCGCCGGACTGGGTGAGCAGGGGCAGGCCGATGAGGACGGAGACGGCGAGGGCGCGGCCGACCCAGGCGGCGGCGACGGTGCCGCTCATGGGCCTGCCGGTGATCTTCCAGACGACGGCGCGGAGCATGCGGCCGCCGTCGAGGGGGAGGCCGGGGAGGAGGTTGAAGATCGCCACGATCAGGTTGGAGATCATCAGGCCGGCCAGCAGGACTCCGGGGACGGTGCCGCGCTCCACGGGCTGCATGGCGAGGTAGAAGACGCCGGCGAGCACGAGGGAGAGCAGGGGGCCGACGAAGGCGAGCCAGAACTCGCGGCCGGGGGTCTCGGCTTCCTTCTCGATCTCGGAGACGCCGCCGAAGAACTGCAGCTGGATACGGCGGACCGGGAGTTTGAAGCGGAGGGCGGCGATGGTGTGGGCGAGCTCGTGGATGAGCACGGAGGCGTAGAAGGCGACCGCGAAGAAGAGGGCGACGAGGTAGCGGGCGACGCCGAGTTCGGGAAGCACTCGGTCCAGTTGGTTGCCGAAGACCCAGGTGATGAGGGCGGCGACGAGGAACCAGCTGGGGGCTACGTAGACGGGTACGCCGAAGGGGCGGCCCATGAGGAGACCGCCGCGGGGCTGCTCCGGGGGGCGCGGGGGCGGAGGGCCTTTGGGGAGGGAGGACACGGGGGCGGGTGCGGGGGCGGGTGCGGGGGTGGAAGCTGTCGGTTCCCCGACCTCGGCCCTGACCTCGGCAGGTGACGCGGCCCCGTGCCCGGCTTCGGCTTCGGCCGCGGGCGCGGTCTCGGCCCCGGGCGCGGTCTCGGCCCCGGGCCCGGCTTCGGCCGCAGGCGCGGTTTCGTCCCCAGGCCCCGCTTGGGCCGCGGGCCCGGCTTCGGCCGCGGGCCCGGCTTCGGCCGCAGGCGCGGTTTCGTCGCCGGGCCCAGTTGCGGCTTCGGCGTCGGATTCGCCCTTGTCGCTTCCGTTCGCAGCGGCCGTGCGGCTGCCGTCTTCGCGTGCGGAGGGCCCCTGGGGAGCGCTCTCGCCGTCGGCGGGCGCGGCTTCGGCGGGCACGGCTTCGGCGGGCGCGGCTCCGCTCGGCTCCGGTGCCTCGGAGCGGCTGGGCGCCGGTTCCGCGTCGGGCGTGGCCCGGCCGGGGGTGCCGGGGTCCGGGGTCTGCGCGAGGTCGGTGGCCGGAGACGCAGGTGTCGCGGGGTGCTCGGCCGACTGCTCGTTGTCCGGCCGCGGCCGCCCGCTCCCGCCGCTTTCCACCACGGTGTCCCCTCGATCGAAGCGTCCCCCGCTCGTGCCGGGCGGGAGGGTCTCGGACCGATGGTATGCGGCGGTCGTGACGTGTTCCGCCCCGGCACCCCCCGTGTTTCCCCGCTCGCCCCCGGTGTCCGGGGTGATGTGGGGTGCGCGGCTGGGTGACTGTCAGTGGTGGGCCGTAAGGTCTTGGGTCATGGAGAGCAGCAGCGAGGGCGTCGCCCGGATGGGCGATGACGGTGTCGTGGAGGATCCGGCACCCACGGAGACGGTCGGGCCCGAGGCGGTGGTGACGGAGACGGTCGTGACGGCGGTGGCCGCCAAAGCGCCCGCCTCGCTCTCGCCCTCGCGCGCCGGGGATTTCATGCAGTGCCCGCTGCTGTACCGGTTCCGGGTGATCGACCGGCTGCCGGAGAAGCCGAGCCCGGCGGCCACCAAGGGCACGCTGGTGCACGCGGTCCTGGAGCGGCTGTTCGACGCTCCGGCGGCCGAGCGGACCGCGCCGCGGGCCAAGTCGCTGATCCCGGGACAGTGGGACAGGCTGCGGGAGACGCGGCCCGAGGTCGTGGAGCTGTTCGCCGACGATCCGGAGGGCGAGCGGCTGGCCGGCTGGCTGGTGGAGGCGGAGCGGCTGGTCGAGCGCTGGTTCACGCTGGAGGATCCGACGCGGCTGGAGCCCGCCGAGCGGGAGCTGTTCGTCGAGGCGGAGCTGGAGTCGGGGCTGCGGTTGCGCGGGATCATCGACCGGGTCGATGTGGCACCGACCGGCGAGGTACGCATCGTCGACTACAAGACGGGCAAGGCGCCCCGGCCGGAGTACGCCGAGGGCGCGCTGTTCCAGATGAAGTTCTACGCCCTGGTCGTGTGGCGGCTGAAGAACGTCATCCCCCGGCGGCTTCAGCTCGTGTACCTCGGCAGTGGTGAGGTGCTGACGTACGACCCGGTCCTGGCCGATCTGGAGCGGGTCGAGCGCAAGTTGCTCGCGCTGTGGGAGGCGATCCGGCTGGCGACGGAGACAGGTGAGTGGCGGCCCCGGCCGACCAAGCTGTGCGGCTGGTGCGACCACCAGGCGCACTGCCCGGAGTTCGGTGGTACTCCCCCGCCGTATCCGCTTCCCGTGACGCTGCCGGTGAGGGCGGCCGAGTCCGAGGGCGGGGCGCAGGGCAGAATGGGGCCGGGCTAGAGAAGGAGACATACGTGGCCATCCGCGTCCTACTGGTCGACGACCAGCCGCTGCTGCGCACCGGCTTCCGGATGATCCTGGAGGCCGAGCAGGATCTCGCGGTCGTCGGCGAGGCCGGAGACGGTCTGCAGGCTCTCGACCAAGTGCGGGCACTGCAGCCCGATGTGGTGCTGATGGACATCCGCATGCCGCGGATGGACGGGGTGGAGGCGACCCGGCAGATCACCGGGCCGGGGCGGGACGGGCCGGCCAAGGTGCTGGTCCTGACCACCTTCGACCTCGACGAGTACGTGGTCGAGGCGCTGCGGGCCGGCGCGAGCGGGTTCCTGCTGAAGGACGCGCCCGCCAATGAACTGGTGCAGGCGATCCGGGTGGTGGCCGCCGGTGAGGCCATGCTGGCACCGAGCATCACGCGTCGGCTGCTCGACAAGTACGCCACGCATCTGCCGTCCGGCGACGATCCGGTGCCGGACACGCTGCACACGCTGACCGACCGTGAGGTGGAGGTACTGAAGCTGGTGGCCCGGGGATTGTCGAACGCCGAGATCGCCGCCGACCTGTTCGTCAGCGAGACCACGGTGAAGACCCATGTGGGGCATGTGCTGACCAAGTTGGGGCTGCGCGACCGGGTACAGGCGGCGGTGTACGCGTACGAGAGCGGTCTGGTGCGTCCCGGGGCGCAGTAGGCGGCGTACGGAGAGACGAGAGAAGGGGCCCCCTCGACCGGGGGCGCCTTCTTTCGTACGGACGTTGCGCGCGGCCTGCGTGAAGTGGTGGCCGCGTGACCGTGCCGGCCGTCGTGGCTGTCAGCTCTTGCTGAGTTCCCAGAAGCGGAACACCGTCGAGGCGTCCAGGCAGTTCTCCAGGCCGTAGACGTGCGCGCCGACGACCGCGTACTGCTTCGCCTGCCAGAGGGGCAGGACGGGCAGTTGCGCGGCGACGATGTCCTGGAGTTCGGCGTAGTCCGCGTCGGTGGCGGTGCGGTCGCTCTGAGCGGCGGTGCGCGGGATGAGCGTGCCGGTGATGGCGGCGTTGGCATAGTTGTTGCTCAGCACGTTGCCCTTGCCGAAGAAGGGCGAGGTGAAGTTGTCGGCGTCCGGGTAGTCGGGCACCCAGCCCTTGACGTAGACGCCGTACTTGCCCTCGGCGATGTCCTTCTCGTACTGGCCGTAGGCGACCGACCTGACGTCGGCGTCGAACAGGCCGCTGGCGTTGAGCTGCGCCGCGACGGCCTTCATCTCCTGGTCGGTGGCCGGACCGTAGCGGGTCGGGGTGGACCAGAGGGTGAGCTTCACCTTGCCGGTGATGCCCTCGTCGGCGAGCGCGGCGGCGGCCCGGTCCCGGGAGGGACGGGCGCCGTAGCGGTCGAAGAAGGCGGTGGTGTGGCCGGCGACACCGGCCGGGACGATCGAGTAGAGGGGGTCGGCGGTGCCCTCGTAGACGTCCTTGATCAGGGCTTCGCGGTCGATCAGATGGGCGATGGCCCGGCGGACGCCGAGCTTTCCGGCTACGGGATCGTCCATGTTGAAGACGAGGTGCTGGACCTCGGCGCTGCTGCCCTCGACGACCTTGGCGCCCGTGTCGTCGGTGCTCTGCTGGATGTCGGCGACGTCGGTGGCGGCGAGGCCCCGGTAGGCGATGTCGATCTCGTTCGCGAGCAGGGCCTGCTCGAGGGCCTTCTGGTCGCCACTGAAGAACTTCAGGGTGACGCCGGTGTTCCTGGCGTCGTCGGCGCTGCCCCGGTAGGTGTCGTTGACGGAGAAGACGGCCTCGCCGTCGCCGAAGGAGTCCAGCCTGTAGGGGCCGGAGCCGACGGCGGCGCCGTCCTCGCGCAGGCTGCCGGCGTCGTACTCCCGGTGGTCGACGATGGAGCCGGCACCCGAGGCGATCTTGCTGGGAAACGTGGCGTCGGGGACCTTGAGCTTGAAGACGACGGTCTTGGCGTCGGGGGTCTCGACCTTGTCGAGCATGGGGAACATGATGGCCGGGCCGGCGTCGTCGTCGATCTTCCGCATGCGGTCGAAGGAGAACTTGACGTCCTCGGAGGTGAGCGCGTCACCGTTGCTGAACTTCAGGCCGTCCTTCAGGGTGCACGTGTAGACCTGGGTCCGCGTGTCGGTGAAGGAGCACTCCCGGGCGGCGTCCGGCTCGGGTTCCGTGCCGCCCTTGGGGAAGCTCAGCAGTGACTGGAAAACGTTGTTGAACAACAGCCAGGAGCCCGGGTCGTAGCCGGAGGCGGGGTCCGTGGCGAGGACGTCGTCGGACATCCCCAGGACCAGGGCGGCGCCGTCACCCCCGGATCCCCCGCTCTGGGTGCCACAGCCGGTCAACAGGCCGGAGGCCAGTCCCGCCACGATCGGCAGGACTGGCCACTGGTTACGCAGGTTCACAAAATGCCTTGTCTTCGGTTCTGTGCACACCGGGGCCGCGGTCCGGGGCCCCGGCAGGGGGTGTGTCAGTTGCTCACACCGTGGCCGAGCTCCCACAGCTGGAGGGTCGCGGAGGAGTTGAGCACGTAGGCCGTGCCGGTGACGTCGTTGTTGGCGGCGACGTACTGCTTGCCCTGCCACAGCGGGAGGATCGGAACGTCCCTGGCGACGATGTCCTGGATCTTCGTCAGGTTCTTGGCGGCGCTGAGGCGGTCGGCCTCGCGGCGGGAGGCCGGGATCAGGTCGTCGATGATGTCGCTGTTGGAGTACGGGGACTTGAGGAAGTTGTCCTTGTCGAGGAACGGGGCGACGAAGTTGTCGGCGTCGGGGAAGTCGGGGAACCAGCCCATGCCGTAGACGGCGTACTCGCCCTTGCGCTCGGCCGGGACGAACGCGTCCCAGGGGGTCCCCTTGATGGTGACGTCGAACAGGCCGCTGTCGTTGAGCTGCTTCCGCAGCACCTCGAACTCCTGCTTGGTGGCCGGGCCGTAGTGGTCGGTCGTGTAGTTCAGGGTCAGCTTCACCGGGGCGGTGATGTCCGCGTCGGCCAGCAGGGACTTGGCCTTCGTGACGTTCGGGTCGCCGTAGGTGTTGAAGAACGAGTTGGAGTGGCCGGTGAGGGTGGCCGGGACCAGCGAGTAGAGGGGCTCGGCCTGGGAGCCGTACACCTCGGAGACGAGCGCGGCGCGGTTGACGACCTGGGCCATCGCCTGACGCACGGCCTTGGACTTGACCGACGGGTCGGTGGTGTCGAAGGCCAGGTAGCGGATCTCGAGGCCGCTCAGCTCGACGAGGCCGATGTCCCCGGTCGCGGAGGACTCGGAGAGCTTCTGGATCTGCTCCGGCGACATGGTGCGGGTCATGAGGTCGATGTCGCCCTTTTCGAGGGCGGTGCTCATGGCGTCGGCGTCCTTGTAGGAGACCATGTCGACCTGGCCGTTGTTCACCTCGAGCGTCCCCTTGTAGTTGGGGTTCTTGGTGAACACGGCCTTGGTCATCTCGTCGCCGTCGGTGTCGGCCTTGAGGGTGTAGGGGCCGGAGCCGTCGATCGAGAAGCCGTCGCGCAGCTTGTCCTTCTCGTAGTCCTTCGGGTTGACGATGCCGGCGACCGGGGTCGACAACTTGAAGGGGAAAGTGGCGTCGGCGGTCTTGAGGTGGAAGATGACTTCGTTGTCACCCTGCGTCTCGATGGTGTCGATCGTGGACAGCAGGGCGAAGACGCCGGAGTCGGCCTTGATGGTGCGGGCGCGCTCGATGGAGAACTTGACGTCCTTGGCGGTGACGGCCTCGCCGTCCGCGAACTTCAGGCCGCTGCGCAGCTTGCAGGCGTAGCGCTCGTTGCCGGTGTCGGTGAAGCCGCAGCTCTGGGCCGCCTCCGGGACGGGTTCACCCTCGCCCTTGGGCTGGATCATCAGGGTCTGCACGGTCTGGCGCAGGATGTTCCAGGTGCCGACGTCGTAGGAGTACGCCGGGTCGAGGGGGGCCGGGGCGTCCTTGGTTGCGGTGAACCGGTCGGTGGTGCCCAAGACGATGGCGTCCCCACTGCCGCTACCGCCGTCGGACGCGCCGCAGGCGGCGAGTACGGGCGCGAGCAGACTTACCACGGCCGGCAGCACCAAAGTCTTGCGGTTCATGCTCGAGTTTCTCCAGAGCTGTCGAGTCCGTGTACCCGGCATGCAGGGGTGTCGCGGCGGATCACGGGGTAAGGGCGATGTTCTCGCGATGAGATTAGTCCGCACCAGCACGAAGGTTCGCGGCCACCGGAGTTGAATCACCATCACGCTGCGAAACCGGCCGCGGACGCACTGAACAGCCGTCAGCGGAAGGATTCGTACAGCCACTCATCAATCGGGACACAAAGGCGCACCCGAACCCTCTTCACGAGGGCGGAATACACACGGAGAGTCAGCTGTCGACCCCCGGACGGGTGGGGAACGTCACACGCCATACGGGGTTCGTAAGGGGTGGAATTCGGCCGCCGCCGAAGCGTTGCCGAAGATCGGAATTCCACCGCGCGTACACCCGCCGAATTCCTTGTTATCGGCGGTGCACGCTGGGTGAACTCCTATGGCATTTCGGTCATCGGTCCCTCACCAATGATCGCGGGGCCGATCATCGGAGCGGCATCAGGTCGCGCAGGAATGTCAGGTCGACCTGTTCCAGTGAGGGGACGACGGTGCGTCGGTGGGACGCCGCGATCGGGGCCACCGAGGGCACCGCGACCACATGGCAGCCTGCCGCCTCCGCCGAGGCGACCCCGGTCGCGGTGTCCTCGATGACGGCGCATCTGGCCGGGTCCACGCCGAGCCCGGCGGCCGCGAACAGATAGGGGTCGGGGTACGGCTTGGTACGCGCGACCTCGTCGCCGGCCACGCTGAGGCGGAAGTTCCCGGTGCCGAGCGAGGCGAGGACGCGGTCGATGATGCGCCGGTGGGAGGCGGAGACGAGGGCCGTCGGCACCTCGTGCTCGGCCAGCTCGGCGAGCAGCCGGGCGGCTCCCGGCATCAGGGGCAGGGCGCGGGTGATGCGGTCCTCGAACCCCTGGTTGAGCAGGACGCTGAGGTCGGCGAGGTCGATGTCGGCCCCGGTCGCCTCGATCAGGAACCCGGCGCTGCGGGTCATCGGTCCGCCGACCACGACATGGCGCCACGAGTCGTCGAGTGTGTGGCCGAGGCCGGCGAAGATCTCGACCTCGACGTCCCACCAGAAACCCTCGGTGTCCACCAGGGTGCCGTCCATGTCGAGCAGCACGGCCTCCAGGGCGGAGCCTTCGGCCGTGCGGGTGAGTGGCGCGGGAACCGTGCTGGTCATCCACGTACCTCCTTGAGGGACGAGCAGGCCGGTTCCCGCTGTGGGGAACCGGCCTTCAGTGGACCGACAAGTGTACGGCCTGTCCGATCGGTGTGCTCAGTGGCACGGGCGCGTCACCGTGCGTTGAAGTACTTCGCCTCGGGGTGGTGGATCACGATGGCGTCGGTGGACTGCTCGGGGTGGAGCTGGAACTCCTCCGACAGGTGGACGCCGATCCGCTCGGGCCGCAGCAGCTCGGCGATCTTCGCGCGGTCCTCCAGGTCGGGGCAGGCGCCGTAGCCGAGGGAGAAGCGGGCGCCGCGGTACTTGAGGGCGAACATGTCCTCGACGTCGGCCGGGTCCTCGCCGCCGAAGCCGAGTTCGGCGCGCACGCGGGCGTGCCAGTACTCGGCGAGGGCCTCGGCCAGCTGCACGGACAGGCCGTGCAGCTCGAGGTAGTCGCGGTAGGAGTCCGACTCGAAGAGCCTGGCGGTCTCCTCGCCGATGCGGGAGCCGACGGTGACGACCTGGAAGCCGACCACGTCCGTCTCCCCCGACTCCTCCGGCCGGAAGAAGTCGGCCAGGCACAGGCGGCGGCCACGGCGCTGGCGGGGGAAGGTGAAGCGGGTGCGCTCGTTGCCCTGCTCGTCCAGGATGATCAGGTCGTCGTCCTTGGACACACAGGGGAAGTATCCGTAGACGACGGCCGCCTCGAGGAGGTTGTCGGTCTGCAGCCGGTCCAGCAGACCGCGCAGCCGCGGGCGGCCCTCGCTCTCGACGAGTTCCTCGTAGCTCGGCCCGTCACCGGTACGGGCCTGCTTGAGGCCCCACTGCCCCTTGAACAGGGCGCCCTCGTCCAGCCAGGAGGCGTACTCCTTGAGCTGGATGCCCTTGATGACCCGGGTGCCCTCGAACGGCGGCTTCGGGACGGGGTTGTCGGTGGCCACGTCGGAACGTACGTGGCCCTCCTCCGGGCGCTCCTCGGTCTCGACGACGGCGGCGCCCGCGCGGACCCGGCGCTGCTTCAGCTCGGGCAGCTTCGCGCCGGGCACGCCGCGCTTGACGCCGATCAGGGCGTCCATCAGGCGCAGGCCCTCGAAGGCGTCACGGGCGTAGCGGACCTCGCCCTGGTAGATCTCGTGCAGGTCCTGTTCGACGTAGGCCCTGGTCAGGGCGGCGCCGCCGAGGATGACCGGGTAGTCGGCGGCCATCTTGCGCTGGTTGAGTTCCTCCAGGTTCTCCTTCATGATCACCGTGGACTTCACCAGCAGCCCCGACATCCCGATGACGTCCGCCCGATGCTCCTGGGCCGCGTCCAGGATCGCCGAGACCGGCTGCTTGATGCCGAGGTTGACGACGTTGTAGCCGTTGTTGGACAGGATGATGTCGACGAGGTTCTTGCCGATGTCGTGCACGTCGCCGCGCACGGTGGCCAGCACGATGGTGCCCTTGCCCTCGGCGTCCGACCTCTCCATGTGCGGTTCGAGGTAGGCGACCGCGGTCTTCATCACCTCGGCCGACTGCAGCACGAACGGCAGCTGCATCTGGCCCGAGCCGAACAGCTCGCCGACCGTCTTCATGCCGTCCAGGAGCGTCTCGTTGACGATGTCGAGGGCGGGGCGGGTCTGCAGGGCCTCGGCGAGATCGGCTTCCAGGCCGTTCTTCTCGCCGTCGATGATCCGCCGCTTGAGGCGCTCGTCCAGGGGCAGCGCGGCCAGTTCCTCGGCCTTGCCGGCCTTGAGGGACTTGGTGGTGGCGCCCTCGAACAGCGCCATCAGCTTCTGCAGGGGGTCATAACCCTCGCGTCGGCGGTCGTGGATCAGGTCGAGGGCGGTGGTGACCTCCTCCTCGCTGAAGCGGGCGATGGGGAGGATCTTCGACGCGTGCACGATCGCCGAGTCCAGGCCCGCCTTCACACACTCGTCGAGGAAGACCGAGTTGAGCAGGATGCGCGCGGCCGGGTTCAGGCCGAAGGAGATGTTCGACAGGCCCAGGGTGGTCTGCACGTCGGGGCGGCGGCGCTTCAGCTCGCGGATCGCCTCGATGGTGGCGACTCCGTCGCCCCGGGACTCCTCCTGGCCGGTGCAGATGGTGAAGGTCAGGCAGTCGATGAGGATGTCCGACTCCTGGATGCCCCAGTTCGTCGTCAGGTCCTCGATGAGCCGCTCGGCGATGGCGACCTTCGTCTCGACGGTACGGGCCTGGCCCTCCTCGTCGATGGTCAGCGCGATCAGCGCCGCGCCGTGCTCCCTGGCCAGCTCGGTGACCTTGGCGAAGCGGGACTCGGGGCCGTCGCCGTCCTCGTAGTTCACGGAGTTGATGACCGCGCGGCCGCCGAGCCGCTCCAGGCCCGCCCGGATGACCGGGACCTCGGTGGAGTCCAGGACGATCGGCAGGGTGGAGGCGGTGGCGAAGCGGCCGGCCAGCTCGTCCATGTCGGCGACGCCGTCCCGGCCCACGTAGTCGACGCACAGGTCGAGCATGTGGGCGCCCTCGCGGATCTGGTCCCGGGCCATCTCCACACAGTCGTCCCAGCGGCCCTCCAGCATCGCCTCACGGAACTTCTTCGACCCGTTGGCGTTCGTACGCTCACCGATCGCCATGTACGCCGTGTCCTGGCGGAAGGGCACGGTCTGGTAGAGCGAGGCGGCGCCGGGCTCGGGCCGCGGGTGCCGCTCGGCGGGCGAGGCCCCCCGGACCCGCTCCACGAGCTGCCGAAGGTGCTCGGGCGTCGTACCGCAGCAGCCGCCGACCAGGTTCAGCCCGTAGTCGCGTACGAAGGTGTCCTGGGCGTCCGCCAGGCCCTCGGCGTCGAGCGGGAAGTGGGCGCCGTCCTTGGTGAGGATCGGCAGGCCGGCGTTCGGCATGCACAGCAGGGGGGTGCGGGAGTGCCGGGCCAGATAGCGCAGGTGCTCGCTCATCTCGGCCGGTCCCGTCGAGCAGTTCAGGCCGATCATGTCGACGCCGAGCGGCTCGAGGGCGGTCAGGGCAGCGCCGATCTCCGAGCCGAGCAGCATGGTGCCGGTCGTCTCGAACGCCATCGAGACCAGCAGCGGCACGTCGACGCCGGTCGCCTCCATCGCGCGCTTGGCGCCCAGGATCGACGACTTCGTCTGAAGGAGGTCCTGCGTCGTCTCCACGATCAGCGCGTCCGCGCCGCCGGCGAGCAGACCCTCCGCGTTGGCCTGGAAGCCGTCGCGCAGGGTGCCGTAGGCGATGTGGCCGAGGGTGGGCAGCTTGGTGCCGGGGCCGATCGAGCCGAGCACCCAGCGCGTGCGTCCGTCACGTCCGGCGAAGGCGTCGGCGGTCTCGCGGGCGATGCGGGCACCCGCCTCGGACAGCTCGTACACCCGCTCGGCGATGTCGTACTCGGCCATGGCCGAGTGGTTTGCGCCGAACGTGTTGGTCTCGACGCAGTCCACACCCGCGTCGAAGTACTCCTCGTGCACGGAACGGACGACGTCCGGCCGGGTGATGTTCAGGATCTCGTTACAGCCCTCGAGGTTCTCGAAGTCCTCGAGGGTGGGCTCCTGGGCCTGGAGCATGGTGCCCATCGCTCCGTCGGCCACCACCACACGGGTGGCCAGGGCCTCTCGGAGCTCGGACACGCGGGTCCGGCTGTCGGCGGAAGGGGTCGGCGGCACAGAGGCCATGAAAGGGCTCCCTCAGATGCGACGGCTGTCGGCTTTGCCTCACCTCGGGACGCGGGCAGGAAGCCGCCCCGAGGAGAGCGCACGCCGTCAGGGTAGCCGGGACGGAGGCCTTATGGTCGGGGGCGTCCACGGGACGGACGGGTGTGGCGGTCCCGCACCAGCGGACCACGAGCGGTGCTGCGGCCGGACTCGACCGGCCCACTGCCGTGCGTCGTGCGCGCCACTCCGGGGAGACAAGTGACGTAACACGGATCGACCGAACGTTAGCGGAAGGTCGACATGGACCGGTAGTGTTCGACATTGCCGAACGACGGCGGCAGATGCCGTGCGCGGGCGGCCGAAGGGGACGGAGGCAGGACGGCGATGGCACGGAACATCCAGTCGGTCGAACGCGCGGCCGCGATGCTGCGGCTGCTCGCGGGCGGCGAACGGCGGCTGGGCCTGTCGGACATCGCCTCGTCCACGGGCCTGGCCAAGGGCACCGCCCACGGCATCCTGCGCACCCTCCAGCAGGAGGGCTTCGTCGAACAGGACGACGCCTCCGGGCGGTACCAGCTGGGCGCGGAGCTGCTGCGCCTGGGCACCACCTACCTGGACGTGCACGAGCTACGCGCGCGCGCCCTGGTGTGGACGGACGACCTGGCCCGCTCCAGCGGTGAGAGCGTCCACCTGGGAGTGCTGCACCAGAAGGGCGTGCTGATCGTGCACCACGTCTTCCGGCCCGACGACAGCCGGCAGGTGCTGGAGATCGGCGCCATGCAGCCGCTGCACTCCACGGCCCTGGGCAAGGTGCTGTCGGCCTACGACCCGGTCGCGCACAGCGAGGCCCTGGAGGCCGAGCGCAAGCCGTTCACCGACCGTACGGTGTGCGAACCCGAGGCCTTCGAGCGCATCCTCGACCTCACCCGCGCGCGGGGGTACGCGGCCGACATCGAGGAGACCTGGGAGGGCGTGGCCTCCGTCGCCGCACCCATCCACGACCGGCGGCGCATGCCCGTCGGCGCGGTCGGCATCACCGGCGCGGTGGAGCGGCTGGGCCGGGACGGCGAGGTGCGCCCCGAGCTGATCGCCGCGGTCCGCGACTGTGCCCGCGCGGTGTCGCGGGACCTGGGCGGCGGGCGCTTCTGAGCGGCCCCCCGCTCCCGGGAAGCGCCGCCTCCAGGCAGTGCCGCTCCCGACGGGTGCCGCCCCTGAGCGGTACCGCTCCTGAGAAGTACCTAAGAGCAGGCCGGGACGCCGTACGGGTCCCGGCCTTTGCCATACGCTGCGACAACCCCTTGAACTGGGCAAAAGGGGTGAGGTGTGAGCACCGGCGCGAAGATCGAAGACTCGCGGCGATCAATAACGATCGCGCTTTCGAGAACAACACTCTTGACGCACACGTAACCCCGGGGCAAGACTCCCGTCCATCGGTCGACATTGTCGAACACCTACCGGCAATACGCGCTAGAGTGTGACAACGTCAAAGGCCGGCATCGCTCTCACCCCCGAGGGCGCTCGAACCCCCGGTGGGACCCGGGGTTCGGCTTCCCTGGACGAAGGACAAAGGAGTCGCGGGTGTCCAGCTCCGACATCTTCATCGGCGAGACCATCGGTACCGCCATACTCATCCTGCTGGGCGGTGGCGTCTGCGCCGCCGTCACGCTGAAGGCCTCCAAGGCCCGCAACGCCGGCTGGCTCGCCATCACCTTCGGGTGGGGTTTCGCCGTTCTGACGGCTGTCTACACCTCGGCGCCCCTTTCCGGCGCCCACCTCAACCCGGCGGTCACCCTCGCACTCGCGATCAAGGACGACGACTGGAGCAACGTTCCGGTCTACTGGGCCGGGCAGCTGCTCGGTGCCGCCATCGGCGCCACCCTGGTCTGGGTCGCCTACTACGGTCAGTTCCACGCGCACCTCACCGACACGGAGATCGTCGGCGAGCCGGAGGCGGAGGCCACGCCGGCCAAGTCCGTCGAGGCGCGGGAAAAGGGCGCGGGACCGGTCCTCGGCGTCTTCTCCACCGGTCCGGAGATCCGGGTCGTCTGGCAGAACCTCGCCACCGAGATCATCGGCACCATCGTGCTGGTCCTCGCCGTGCTCACGCAGGGCCTGAACGACAAGGGCAACGGCCTCGGCAACCTGGGCGCTCTGATCACCGCGCTCGTGGTGGTCTCGATCGGTCTGTCCCTCGGTGGCCCGACCGGCTACGCGATCAACCCGGCCCGTGACCTCGGTCCGCGCATCGTGCACGCCCTCCTGCCCCTGCCCAACAAGGGCGGCTCCGACTGGAGCTACGCCTGGATCCCGGTCGTCGGTCCGCTGATCGGCGGCGCGATCGCTGCGGGCATCTACAACGTCGCTTTTGCTTAAGAGCACCAGCCGCACCGCGTAGTCATCAGCACCGTACGCACCGCCCCCCATCCACGGAAACCCAGGAGCACACCGTGACCGACGCGCACACCGCCGGCCCCTTCATCGCCGCCATCGACCAGGGCACCACCTCCTCGCGCTGCATCGTCTTCGACCGGGACGGCCGTATCGTCTCCGTCGACCAGAAGGAGCACGAGCAGATCTTCCCGAAGCCGGGCTGGGTGGAGCACAACGCCACCGAGATCTGGACCAACGTCGAGGAGGTCGTCGCCGGGGCCATCGCGAAGGCCGGCATCACCCGCGACGACATCAAGGCGATCGGCATCACCAACCAGCGTGAGACCACGCTGCTGTGGGACAAGAACACCGGCCAGCCCGTCCACAACGCCCTCGTCTGGCAGGACACCCGCACCGACGCGCTCTGCAAGGAGCTCGGCCGCAACGTCGGCCAGGACCGCTTCCGCCGCGAGACGGGCCTCCCCCTGGCCTCGTACTTCGCCGGCCCGAAGGCG
This sequence comes from Streptomyces sp. NPDC060000, assembly GCF_042737375.1. Taxonomy (NCBI): domain Bacteria; kingdom Bacillati; phylum Actinomycetota; class Actinomycetes; order Kitasatosporales; family Streptomycetaceae; genus Streptomyces; species Streptomyces sp. NPDC060000. The sequence goes on along the minus strand of NZ_JBHWUU010000016.1, from coordinate 33,017 downwards.
CGCTGGCTGCTCGACAACGTCGACGGCCTGCGCGAGCGTGCCGAGGCGGGCGACATCCTCTTCGGCACCATGGACACCTGGGTCATCTGGAACCTCACGGGCGGTGTGAACGGCGGCAAGCACGTCACCGACGTCACCAACGCCTCCCGCACCATGCTGATGAACCTGCACACCATGGAGTGGGACGAGAAGATCGCCGAGTCCATCGGCGTCCCGCTGAACGTGCTGCCGGAGATCCGCTCCTCCGCCGAGGTGTACGGCGAGGTCACCGGCGGCAAGCTGGGCGACCTGCTCGGCGGCATCCCGGTCGCCTCGGCGCTCGGTGACCAGCAGGCGGCCCTGTTCGGCCAGACCTGTTTCGCCGAGGGCGAGGCCAAGTCCACGTACGGCACCGGCACCTTCCTGCTGATGAACACCGGTGAGAAGCCGGTCAACTCCTACAACGGCCTGCTCACCACGGTCGGTTACCGCATCGGCGAGCAGAAGGCGGTCTACGCCCTCGAAGGGTCGATCGCCGTCACCGGTTCGCTGGTGCAGTGGATGCGCGACCAGATGGGCCTGATCTCCACCGCCGCCGAGATCGAGACCCTCGCGCTCTCGGTCGAGGACAACGGCGGCGCCTACTTCGTGCCGGCCTTCTCCGGTCTGTTCGCCCCGTACTGGCGCTCCGACGCCCGCGGTGTGATCGCCGGCCTCACCCGGTACGTCACCAAGGCGCACCTCGCGCGCGCCGTCCTGGAGGCCACGGCCTGGCAGACCCGTGAGATCACCGACGCCATGACGAAGGACTCCGGCGTCGAGCTCGCGGCGATCAAGGTCGACGGCGGCATGACCTCCAACAACCTGCTGATGCAGACGCTCTCGGACTTCGCGGACGCCCCCGTGGTGCGCCCGATGGTCGCCGAGACCACCTGCCTCGGCGCCGCCTACGCCGCCGGCCTCGCCGTCGGCTTCTGGACCAGCACCGACGAACTGCGCGCCAACTGGCGCCGGGCCGCCGAATGGACCCCCCGCATGGACGCGGAGACCCGCGACCGTGAGTACAAGAGCTGGCTCAAGGCCGTCGAGCGGACCATGGGCTGGCTCGAGGACGAGGAGTAAGAACCCCACATGACCAGTCAGACCACCCTGAAGTCCGTGCCTGCCCTGGGGACGCACCCGGCGTCCGGCTCGAACCCGAGCCGTGCCGAGACCCGGGAACAGCTCTCCAAGGCGTCGTTCGACCTTCTCGTCATCGGCGGCGGCATCCTGGGCATCTCCACCGCCTGGCACGCCGCGCAGTCCGGGCTCAGGGTGGCTCTGGTCGACGCCGGCGACTTCGCCGGCGCCACCTCCTCCGCCTCCTCCAAGCTTCTCCACGGCGGTCTGCGCTACCTGCAGACCGGCGCGGTGAAGCTGGTGGCGGAGAACCACTTCGAGCGCCGTGCGGTCTCCCGCCAGGTGGCACCTCACCTGGCGAACCCGCTCACGTTCTACCTCCCCGTGTACAAGGGCGGGCCGCACGGCGCGGCGAAGCTCGGGGCGGGCGTCTTCGCCTACTCCGCACTGTCGGCGTTCGGCGACGGCGTCGGTCATCTCCTGTCCCCGGCCAAGGCCGCGCAGGACGTGCCCGAGCTGCGCACCGACAACCTCAAGGCCGTGGCCGTGTACGGCGACGACCAGATGAACGACGCGCGCATGGCGCTGATGACGGTCCGTGCGGCCGTCGAGGCGGGCGCGGTCGTCCTCAACCACGCCGAGGTCTCCGGCCTGCGCTTCACCAAGGGCCGGGTCACGGGCGCCGAGCTGCGCGACCGGCTCTCCGGCGACGAGTTCGGCGTCAACGCCCGGCTGGTGCTGAACGCCACCGGTCCGTGGGTCGACCACCTGCGCAGGATGGAGGACCCGAACGCGGCTCCGTCCATCCGCCTGTCCAAGGGCGCCCACCTGGTCCTGAAGCGCACCGCCCCCTGGAAGGCCGCGCTCGCGACCCCCATCGACAAGTACCGCATCACCTTCGCCCTCCCCTGGGAGGACATGCTGCTGCTCGGCACCACCGACGAGGAGTACGAGGGCGACCCGGCGGACGTCGCGGTCACCGAGAAGGACACGGCCCAGATACTCGACGAGGCCGCGTTCTCCATCCGCGACCAGCAGCTCGACCGTGACCTGATCACCTACGCCTTCGCGGGTCTGCGCGTGCTGCCGGGCGGGCCCGGCAGCACGGCGAAGGCCAAGCGCGAGACCGTGGTGACCGAGGGCAGGGGCGGCATGCTGTCCGTCGCCGGCGGCAAGTGGACGACCTTCCGGCACATCGGCCGTACGGTCATGCAGAAGCTGGAGGCGCTGCCGGGCCACCCGCTGGGCGACGACTTCGAGCCGATCTCCTCGCTGCCGAAGAAGCTGCCGCTGCCCGGCGTCGCCAACCCGCGCGCGGTCGCCCACCGGCTGCTGGTCGACAACCCGGCGCCCGGCCCCCGCATGGCGGCCGACACCGCCAGGCACCTGGCCACCCACTACGGCTCGCTCGCCTTCGACATCGCGCGACTGGCCAACGACAACCCCGAGCTGCGCGAGCGCGTCCACCCCGACGCCCCCGAGATCTGGGCGCAGGTCGTCTACGCCCGCGACAACGAGTGGGCGGAGACGGTGGACGACGTGCTGCGCCGCCGTACGACGCTGACGATCCGCGGTCTCGCCACGGAAGACGTCCGCGGCAGGGTGCAGGACCTGCTCGACAAGAAGTAGGTCCGACGGCCCGGCGAAGAAGACCCGCCTCCGGTGCCCGCCCCCCTGACCGGGGCCGGCGGCGGGGGACGGCCCCTCCGTACCGGGGCCGGAACCTGGAAGGGGCGGCTCCACCCCTATGGAGCCGCCCCTTTCGCATGCCCGAACGCCTCGCGGGCCGGTTGTCGGTGCCGGGTGGTTCCATGGGGCATGAACATCGATCAGGCGGATGCCGCCGAACTGGCGGCCCTGCGCGAGGCCTTCGCCGTGGACGACGGTGGGGAGTCGGCGCTCGGCTGGGAGGCGGTGCGCGCCTTCGAGGCGGAGCACGGGGTGATACTTCCGGAGCCGTACCGCACGTTCGTCGCGGAGATCTCCGACGGGTCGTTCCAGGGTCCGCCCGAGTACGGTCTCGTGGGACTGGCCGAGTTGCCCTCGGACTGGGACGACAACGGGACCGAGCGGGACCTGGCCAAGCCGTTCCCGCTCACGGAGCAGTGGCTCTGGGAGGAGGAGGACCGTTCGTACGAGGACCCCGAGGCGGTCATCGAGCAGGTGCTCAACCACGGTTCCGTCGTGCTGGGGACGGACGGGTGCGCGATGAACTGGCATCTCGTCGTCACCGGCCCCCAACGGGGGCGGATCTGGCTGGTGACCGACGTGGGTGCCATGCCGTTCGGCGCGGGGTCCGGCCACACGGCCTCCGCTCCCGGCTTCGCCGGCTGGGTCGCGCACTGGGCGGCCGGCGAGGGGTGGTTCGACGCGGCCTGAGGCGGCCTGAGGCCGGTCAGCCGAGCGACTCGACGACCGCCCGTACCGCCTCGACGTCCGTCAGTTCCTCGCGGCGCATGATCAGTTCGCGTCCCAGGAGCAGTGCGCGCCGCGATGCCGGCACCGGGTCCGGCAGGGTCGTCAGGTCGGTCAGGTGGGCGAAACCGATGATGCGGCGGACGATCTCGGTACCGGCGTAGCCGACGGAGTCGGTCCACACACGCCGCAGGAAGCGGTCGAGATAGGCGTCGTCGAAGAAGGTGTCGACGCGGGTCGGCCAGAGGCGGCGGAACTCGTCCTCGAACGCCTCCCAGGAGAGGCGGAGCTGGTCGGCGTGGTCGGACAGCGTGCCGAGTGCGCGGGCCCGCTCCTGCGAGACCAGCACGTTGGCCCAGTAGAGGCCGAGGTCGTAGCCGATGGGGCCGACGAAGGAGAACTCGGGGTCGAAGACCCGTACGACGGGTGCCCCTTCGCGGGTGCCGACCATGACGCTGCCGGTGTGCAGGTCGCCGTGCAGGAGGGCCTGGGCACTGGTCATGAAGGTGTGGCGGAGGTCGGCGACCTCGGTGCGCAGCCGGGTGTCGGCGCGGAAGGCGGCGGCGAGGTCGTCGAGAGCCGGGTGCCAGTGGTTGTGTTCATGCTCGATGTACGGCTCCGACAGGACCACGTCTTCGGTGATCTTGCAGAGCTCGGGGCTGACGGAGGCCGCGACCAGTGCCTTGCGCTCGGCGGACGGCATGCCGAAGTCGCTGGTGGCGAAGGAGAACTGGGCGACGAACTCGCCGATCCCCGCCGATGTCCGCGGGCCGTAGGCCGCGCCCTCGTTGAGCAGCGTGCGCAGGACCTCGAGGTCGGACATGTCCTCCATGACGAGGGCGTAGTTCTCGGGGTCGTAGCCGTGGACCGCCGGGATCTTGTCGGGGGCGACCTTGGCGACCTGCTCGTAGGCGCGGGCCTCGGCGTCGGCGCGGTCGGGGTTCATCGGCCAGGAGGGGCCGGCCACGCGGACCCAGGGCAGGGCCTGCTTGACGGCGAGGCTGCGGGTGCCGTCGGCGGAGGAGGCCAGGAACACCCGGTTCATGTTGCCGTCCGACACCTCCCGGACCTCGATGTCCGCCGGGTCCGGCCAGTGGCCCCGCTCGTTCAGGTACGCGGGGATGTCTTCGGTCTCCAGGATGCGGTAGCCCATGGTCGGTGAACTCCCTTATACGGTGCGGCGCTTGGACAGGGTGAAGCTGAAGACCAGGGCGAGGATCAGCACCGCGCCCTCGACGACGTCCTGCGTGTAGTACGGCAGGCCCTTGATGGTGAGGCCGGTGGTGATGATGCCGATGAGCACCGCGCCGAGGGCCGTGCCCCAGACGTTCGGGCGGCCGCGGCCCAGGACGGAGGTGCCGACGAGCGCCACCGCCACCGCCTCCAGCAGCTGGGAGGTACCGGCCGACACATCGCCCTGGCCGATCCTGGACGCCAGGATGAGGCCGCCCACCGAGGCGAGGACGCCGGAGATGACGTAGGCGAGCGCGCGGTGGGCGCCGACGCGGATGCCGGCCAGGCGGGCCGCCTCGGGGTTGGCGCCGATGGCGTAGAGCACGCGGCCCCAGCGGGTGCGGGCGAGGAAGACCCAGGCGGCGATCGTCAGACCGCCGAAGATCAGTACGGAGATCGGAACGCCGAGGACCGTGCCGCGGTCGATGCGCAGGAACCCGGCGGTGAACCTGCCCGGGGCGGTGCTGCCGTCGGACATCGTCATCCCCGGAGTGATCGACTGGCCGTCGACGAGGATCAGCTTGCTGCCCTGGATGACGAACATCGTGCCCAGCGTGGCGAGCATGTCGGGGATCTTCAGTACGACGATCAGCAGCGCGTTGAGCAGACCCGCCAGGGCGCCCGCCAGCAGGACCGCGAGGATCGCGACCGTGCCGACCTGGTTGAAGACGACCATCGTCTGCGCGGCGACGGAGACGCCGAGTCCGGCGACGGCGCCGACGGACATGTCCATTCCGCCGGCGGCCATGGTGAGGGTGACGCCGAGCCCGAGGATCGCGGCGACGGACACGTACCGCAGGGTGTCGAGCAGGGTCGCCGACTCCCGGAAGGAGCCCTCGCTCAGGGCGAAGTACAGGAACAGCGCGACCGTCACGAAGATGAAGCCGTACTTGATCACGGCGTTCTGGACGCGCACCGCGGTGGAGGTCGCCGGCGGGAGCGCCGCCTTGGTGGGGACCTCGGTGCTCTGGGTGGTGGTCATGGGGTGCTTCCTGGGCCTTCGTGGGAGCGGGCCGGCGTCAGACGGACGCCGAGATGGTCTGGATCACGCGGTCGCGCTCCGCGTCTTCGCCGTACGCGTCGAGGTGGACCTCACCGGCCGCGAGGACGACGACCCGGTCGGCCACCTCCAGGACCTCGTCGACGTCGGCGGACAGGACGAGGACGGCCGCGCCCTCGGCGGCGAGCGCGCGGGCCCGGCGGCCGATGTCGCGCCGGGCGCCGATGTCCACGCCTCGGAACGGCTCGTCCAGGATGAGGACACGGGGGGTGTGGGCGAGCCAGCGGCCGACGACGACCTTCTGCTGGTTGCCGCCGGACAGTTCCTCGACGGTGCTGTGCTCGTCGCGGGTGACGACACCGAGGGCGTCGATCGTCTCGCGGCCGAGGGCGTCCTCCTTCGGCCCGTTCATGAGCCCGGCCCGGGAGAAGGACTTCAGGAACGGCAGCGAGATGTTCCGCGCGACCGACCAGCCGGGCACCAGGGCGTCGGCGTGCCGGTCCTCGGGGACGAGGTGGACGCCGGCGCGGATGGCGTCGGAGGGGCGGCGGGGCGCGTAGGCCGTACCGTCCAGTTCGACGGCGCCGGTCGCGAAGGGCTCCGCGCCGAACAGACCGCGGGCCAGCTCGGTCTTGCCCGCGCCCAGCAGGCCCACCACCCCGGTGACCTCACCGGCGCGCAGGTCGAGGTCGAGGGGGGAGCGGCCTTCGAGGAGGCGGACACCGCGCAGCGCGAGGACGACCTCTCCTTGGGCGCCCGCCCTGACGGGCCGGGCGGTCGTCGCCTCCTGGGCCTGGGCCAGCATGGCGCGCAGGGCCGCGTCCCAGTCGAACGGCTTCGCCTGGTCCCCGGTGAGGAGGCCGTCGCGCAGGACGACCAGCCGGTCGGCGAGCGCGTCGATCTCGCCGAGCCGGTGGGAGACGTAGAGCACGGCGATGCCGTCCTCGCGCATCTTCTCGACGAGCGCGAACAGCCGCTGCGCCTCGGCGGCGGAGAGCGCGGAGGTCGGCTCGTCGAGGATGAGCAGCCGCGGGCGGGTCGCCAGGGCCCGGGCCAGGATCAGCAACTGCCGGTCGGAGATACCGAGTTCGGTGACGTCCTGCTTCAGTACCGGGTCGCCCCAGTCCAGACCGAGGCCGGCCTGGATCTCGCGGGCGCGGGCGAGCGTGGTGCGCCCGCTCAGGAACGGGTTGCCACGCTGTTGCGCCAGCTCCTCGAAGACCAGGTTCTCGGCGACCGTGAGACCGGGCACGATGCCCTCGCCGATCCGCTGGTGCACCGTCCGGATGCCCAGCCGGCGGGCGGCCAGCGGCGAGTTGAGCGTGACCGGCGAGCCGTCGACGCGCACCTCTCCCCCGTGGTCCGCGTGGACGCCCGAAAGGATCTTGATCAGCGTGGACTTGCCGGCGCCGTTCGCGCCGAGCAGCGCGACCACGCTGCCCGGTGCGATGTCGAGCGAGACGGAGGCGAGCACCGTCTTGCCGGCGAAGGCCATGCTGACGTCGGTGAGACCGACGGCGGGGGTCACCCCGAGAAGGTCCGCGGGCCCGGCGCGCCCGGCGGGCTCAGTGGGCGACATTCGCGATCCAGTCCGCGGTGGAGACCTGGGACAGGTTCAGCGCCGGCAGCGCCTCCCGCAGCTGGTCCATGTTCTCGATCTTCTTCTGGCGCAGGAAGTCCTGCGTGATGGCGACGGCCGGGAACGAAACGGTGGCCTTGTTCAGCTGACCGGCCAGCTCCAGCGCGGCGGTGCGCACGACGGCCGCGCCGACGGCGGACGGGTCGGTGCCCGCCGTGGCGGCCCAGGGGCTGCCGGCCGCGGTCATCTGCTGGATGTCGGCGTTGGAGACGTCGGCGCCGAAGACCTTCACCTTGTCCTGGAGCTTCTTGTTCTGCACGGCGAGCACGGTGCCCTTGGCGAGCTCGTCGTAGGGCGCGAAGACGCCGGCCACGTCGGAGTGCTGGGTGAGCGCGGCGGAGACCAGGGGAACGTTGTCGGTGGCCGTGGAGTCGGTGACCTTGCCGACCTTGAACTGCTGCTTCCACGCCTCGGAGGCGACCGTCGACTTCCAGACCGTGTCGCGCTTGTCGAGGGCGGCGTAACCGGCCACGTTGACGTAGCCGACCTTGGCGTTCTTGCCGACCTCCTTGGCCATCACGTCGAGGACCGCCTGGGCCATGCTCGCGTCGTCCTGCTCGGTGGAGACGACGCCCTTGGTGGGGGTCTCCACGTCGTAGACGACGACCTTGATGCCCTTCTTCACCGCCTTGTCGATCTCCGGCTGGATGGTCGCCGGGAAGCCGTGGTCGATGATGATCGCCTTGGCGCCGGAGTTGATGGCCGAGGAGAGGTCGGTGGCCTGCTTGGCGTTGTCGGCCTGGGCGTCGTACACGGTCAGGTCGATGCCGAGGGCCTTGGCCTGTGCCTTGGCGCCGTTGCCCCACTGCTCGAAGTAGTCGCCGGCGCCGCTCTGCCGGACCAGGGCCACCTTGACCGAGCCCGCGCTGAAGGGGGCGGGCTTCTTGCCGGTGGCGGCGGAGGCCGAGGCGGCCGCGTTGCCGGTGTCCTTCGAGGCGTCCGTGGACTGCGAGCAGCCGGAGAGGACGAGGGCGGAGACGGAGGCCAGCGAGAGCGCGGCGAGAGGCAGACGGACACGGGACATGAGGGGCTCCAGGTGCGGGGTGGTACCGAGGGGCGGCGCGGAGGGGATGCGAAGCAAAGGGATGCAGCGCAAGGAATGCAGAGCGGGGGATGCCTGAGCCCGGAGCGAAGGACAGGAATGAGCCACCGCGAACAGCGGGGCGCGCCTGGCAGAACGGGGGCGCGTCGGAGCTCCGGGAGGGGTCAGCGACAGCTGGCTGTGGTCGACCGGAGCAAGTCCACGTACAGCCGCCGTACGAGCAGCAGCGTCTTCATACGCAGATCATGAGAACGCTTTCAGCCACCCGTCAAAGGAATGGACGCCGGATCTCATCATGCGAGACATCGATTACGTCACAGGCGGTGGACGTGCCGTCGGGAGTTACCATCACGGAACCGGCACCCGACCCGGCACAGTGAGGCCCAGATGACGCCATTTCGCGCGAACGCGCTGTGCATGCCCCGCATGCGGCGCTGTCCCGGCGCGTCGTGTCGCGGCTAGGTGGCTGTTTCCCGCCACCTGCCTGTCCCTCCGCTACCTGCCTGTCCCTCCGCTCCCCGTCTCCTCCGGTCCGATCCGTCTCGGTATCCGGACATCCCTTACAGAATCCTGGAGTTGCTTCCATGACGCTGCTGACGACCTGGTCCGAGTCCGGCCCCGAGACCCTGGTCCGCCGTACCGCCGACCCCGCCGAGATCGCCGAGGCCCTCCAGCCGCTGGGCGTGCGCTACGAGCAGTGGCCGGTCCGCGCGGACGTGCCGTCCGACGCCGACAGCGAGACGGTGTTCGCGGCGTACGGCCCGGAGATCGAGAAGCTGAACGCGCAGGAGGGCTTCACCACCGTCGACGTCCTCGGTCTGCACCCCAGCGACGACCCGGAGTTCCCGGCGAAGGCGAAGGCGGCCCGCGAGAAGTTCCTCCAGGAGCACACCCACGACGACGATGACGAGGTCCGCTTCTTCGTCTCCGGCTCCGGCATCTTCTATCTGCACGTGAACGGCGAGGTGCACGCGGTCTTCTGCGAGAAGGGCGACCTGCTGGGCGTGCCGCGGGGCACCACCCACTGGTTCGACATGGGCACCAGCCCGTCCTTCACCGCCATCCGCTTCTTCCACGAGGAGGACGGCTGGATCGGCAGCTTCACCGGCTCCACCATCGCCGGCCGCTTCCCGGACTACGACACGATCGCAGCCGGCTACGAGGCCGACCGGGCCGCCGCGTGAGCGTGCGGGGCCTGACGTACGACGTGGACGCCGTGGTGCTCGACATCGAGGGCACCACCAGCGCCACGGGCTTCGTGGTGGACGTGCTGTACCCGTACTCCCGCGCCCGCTTCGCCGAGCTGCTCACCGGGCGGGCCGGGGAGCCGGCCGTGGCACGGGCGATCGCGCAGGTGCGGGAGCTGACGGGCGAGCCGGCCGCCGACGCGGCCACCATCGAGAAGACGCTGAACGCCTGGCTCGACGAGGACCGCAAGGCGACTCCGCTGAAGAGCCTCCAGGGCGTCATCTGGTCCGAGGGCTTCGCGCGCGGCGACCTCGTCTCGCACTTCTACGACGACGTCGTGCCGCGGCTGCGCGCGTGGCACGCGGCGGGGCTGCGGCTGTACGTCTACTCGTCGGGCTCGGTCTCCGCCCAGCGGGCGTGGTTCACCAACAGCCCGGCGGGCGACCTCACCTCGCTCCTCTCCGGTCTCTACGACACCGAGAACGCCGGCCCCAAGCAGGAACCGGAGTCGTACCGCCGTATCGCCGGGTCGACCGGCGTGCCGGCCGGACGGCTGCTGTTCCTCTCCGACCGGCCGGGGGAGCTGGACGCGGCCCGCGAGGCCGGCTGGCACGCGGTCGGCGTCCGGCGGCCCGGGGAGCCGTATTTCGAGCAGGGCGTCGGCGACCACGCGCAGGCGGGGACGTTCGACGAGCTCACCGTCAGCAATTCCAGGAGTACTTCATGACCGCCGACCTCACCGCACTCGATCTGGAGGAGGCGGGGGCGGTCCTCGCCGCCGAGTCCGCCCGCTTCGCCTCCTTCGGCTGGATGCGAGGCACCTCGGGAAACCTGTCGGTGGTGCTCACCCGCGACCCGCTGCGGCTCGCGGTCACCGCGAGCGGCCACGACAAGGGCGAACTGACGCCCGCGGACGTGGTGCTGGTGGACGGGGGCGGCGCCGCCGTGGACGGGGGCAAGCCGTCCGCCGAGGCGGAGCTGCACGCGCGCGTGGCCGCGCTGACCGGGGCGGGCGCGGTCGTGCACGTCCACACGGTGGCGTCCGTGGCACTGGGCCACCGGCATCCGGGCGGGATCGTCTTCAAGGACCTGGAGATGCTCAAGGGCGTCGGCCAGCCCGCGCACGATGTCGAGGTGACTCTGCCGGTCATCGCCAACAGCCAGGACATGAAGGTCCTCGGCGACCGTCTCGAGGCGGCCCGCGAGCCCCGGATGCCCGCGGTGGTCGTGGCCGGCCACGGCCTGTACGTATGGGGCGACACCCCGCGCCAGGCCCGTCACCACACCGAAGTCGTCGAATGGCTGCTGGAGTTGGAGCTGACGCGACGCTGACCACGAGAGACACGGGGGCCACGCGGGACACGCCGAAGGCCACGGTCCCTCGACCGCGGCCTTCGGTGTGTCCGGCGTTCGCGGCGCAGCCCGGCCGTGCACCACATGCGCTCGGCGCAGGCCGGCCGCTCAGCGGAGCCGGTTGCCCGGCAGCTCGCCCGTGGAGACCTCCAGGACGCCCCGCTCCGTCACCAGGCCCGTCACCAGGCGGCCGGGCGTGACGTCGAAGGCCGGGTTGTGGCCGCGGGACTCGGCGGGTGCCGTCCGTATCCCGCCCCACTCCAGCACCTCGTCCTCGCCGCGCAGTTCGATGTGGATGGCGGCCCCGTCCGGGGTGGAGAGGTCGACCGTGGTGGTGGGCGCCGCCACCAGGAACGGGATGCCCGCGTCGGCGCAGGCGAGGGCGACCCCCACGGTGCCGACCTTGTTGGCGGTGTCGCCGTTGGCCGCGATGCGGTCGGCGCCCACGATCGCCGCGTCGACCTCGCCGCGCAGGATGGTGCCGGCGGCGGCCCCGTCGGCCTGGACGAAGTGCGGGATGCCTTCCTGGACCAGCTCCCAGGCGGTCAGCCGCGACCCCTGGAGCAGCGGGCGGGTCTCATCGGCGTAGACGACCTCCAGACGTCCGCGCGCGTGCAGTTCCCGTATGACGCCGAGAGCGGTGCCCCACCCGGCGGTCGCGAGCGCACCGGTGTTGCAGTGCGTCAGGATCCGCAGCGGACGGTCCTCGCCGACCCGCTTCAGCAGCCAGTCCGCGCCGAACGCGCCCATCGCCCGGTTCGCCTCGACGTCCTCGCGCTGGACCGCGGCCGCCTCCGCCAGGACCGCGTCGAGACCCTCGCCGAAGCGGGTCATGACCCGGTCCACGCACACCATGAGGTTCACGGCGGTCGGACGGGCCTCGCGGACGCGGGCGACGGCCTCGCGCGTCTCGCCCTCCGTCCAGCCCTCACGCCCGCCCTGGAGCAGCGCGATCGCGACACCGTACGCGCCCGCCGCGCCGATCGCGGGGGCGCCGCGCACCACCAGCCGCTGGATCGCGTCGACCAGAGTGTCCACATCCTGGACACCTACGGTCGCGGTGCGCTGCGGGAGAGCGGTCTGGTCGATCAGCGCGAGGCCGGTTCCGGTCCACTCGACGGCGCGCAGTTCCTTGGACATAACGGGACACTCCTGATGTTCCAATGGTGTTCGACACCGTACATGACCTCGAAGAACCTCCGAGGAAGGGCGAGCGAACCACAGTTCGAGACGCCCCGGCGGGTGTCCGGAAACGAGTGTTAGAGTCCAGCACCCGCATCCGCAGGGCGATACCACCATCCCGCAGAACGAGACGAAGGAGGAAGGCATGCCGCTGCTCACCCGGCGCCGCTTCCTCGACTTCGGCCGCTGCGCCGGCGACGGCTGTCGCGGCTGAGTCCGCTCCCTCAGCCCTCCCCCGCGGTTTCTCCCGCACCGAGCACCGTCGCTCGTCCCACCTCGCCGTAACACGCGCACCGCAGCATCGTGATGCGCCTCTCGGCATACCCGGAAGGTCCTCCGATGCCCCGCAGACACCGCCGCTCCGTGCAGTTCGCCGCGCTCGCGACCGGCACCGTACTCCTCGCCACCGCCTGCAACGCCGCCGCGAAGAAGGATGACTCCGCCGCGAGCGCGAGCGGCGGCAGCGGCAAGTCCTTCACCCTGGTCACCCCCGACGCCGTCGGCCAGAACGAGTTCCTCAAGCTCGCGGTGACCGGCGTCGAGAACGCGGCGAAGCAGCACGACGGGACCCAGAAGGTCTACGAGTCCACCGACACCGCCTCCCAGCAGCAGAACGTGCAGGCCGCGGTGGACGCCAAGCCGGACGTCATCGTCCTCGTCGGTTTCGAGTTCGCCGACATCGTCGCCCAGCAGGCCGCGAAGAACCCGGGCCAGCAGTTCCTGATCATCGACGCGTGCACCGCCAAGACCTTCAAGAACGTCAGCTGCGCGGTCTTCCGCGAGCACGAGGGCGTCTACCTCGCGGGCGCCGAGGCGGGCCTGCTGAGCAGGTCCGGCAAGGTCGGCGCGGTCGACGTGCTCGACACCCCCCAGTTCCGCCGCTACAGCGACCCGTTCGCGGCCGGCGCCGAGAAGGTGGCAGCCAAGACCGAGACGTCCACCCGCTTCGTCGGCGGCCAGTCACCCTTCGACGACTCGGCCCGCGCCAAGGAGCAGGCGAACACCCTGCTCGCCAAGGGTTACGACCAGATCATGGCGGCCGCCGCGGCCGGCAACTACGGCGTCTTCGAGGCGGCGAAGGCCAAGGGCGCGTTCGCGTACGGCGTCGACGTCAACCAGTGCCCCTCGGCGCCCGGAACGGTCGTCGACAACGTGATCAAGCGCACGGACGTGGCCGTCGAGAAGGGCGTCGAGACGGTCCTCGGCGGCACCGCCGGCACGACCGTCTCGTACGGTCTCAAGGAGGGCGGCATCAGCCTGACCGGCCTCGAGGACGGCGCGGCCACGTCGAAGTGCGTGATCGCCGACCACAAGGACGTCCTGACGAAGGTCGAGGCGCTGCGCGACCAGATCGTCGCCGGAGAGCTGAAGGTCGATGACCCCGCCGCCTCCTGAGAACCTCGCCGTCGAACTCCGGGGAATCACCAAGCGGTTCCCCGGCACCCTCGCCAACGACGCCGTCGACCTGACCGTACGTCACGGTGAGATCCACGCCCTGATGGGCGAGAACGGCGCGGGCAAGTCCACGCTGATGTCGGTCCTGTACGGCATGGAACGCGCCGACGCCGGTTCGGTCCGCGTCGAGGGGCGGGAGGTGCGTTTCACCAGCCCCTCCGACGCCATGGCCGCCGGGCTCGGCATGGTCCACCAGAGCTTCAAGCTGTTCGACTCGCTGACGGTCGCCGAGAACGTCGTCTACGCCGCCGAGCCGCGCCGCTTCGGTCTGGTGGACCGGGCCGCGGCCCGCCGCCGGGTGCGCGAACTCGCCGAGGAGCACGGGCTGTCCGTCGACCCGGACGCCCGGGTCGGCGACCTGCCCGTCGGGCTGCGTCAGCGTGTGGAGATCCTCAAGCTGCTGCACCGGGGCGCCCGTACGCTCATCCTCGACGAGCCTACGGCGGTGCTCACCCCGGCCGAGGCGGACGCCCTGTTCGGCGTGCTCAAGTCGCTGACCGCGCAGGGCCGTACGGTCGTGCTCGTCACCCACAAACTGCGCGAGGTGCTGGAGGGCAGCGACCGGGTGACCGTCCTTCGGGACGGCCGGGTCGTCGCCCGACTGGTCACTGCCGACACCACGGCGGACGAGATCGCCGCCGCGATGACCGGCCGCGCGGTGGAACTGGACCGCGTCCACGCGCCGGGAACGCCCGGTGCAGCGGTGCTGCGGGTGACCGGTTTCAGCACACACTCCGTCCACGATGTGGACCTCACTGTCCACGCCGGGGAGATCGTCGGAGTCGCGGGCGTCGCCGGCAACGGCCAGAGCGAGCTGGTCGAGGCGCTGGCCGGGCTGCGCCCCGTCACCACCGGCCGGGTCACGCTCCAGGGCGACGACATCACCCACGTCTCGGCCACCGAACGGCGCGCGAAGGGGCTCGCCTACGTCCCCGAGGACCGGCACGCGGTCGGTACGGCCCCCGCCGCCTCGGTCGCGGACAACCTGGCGATGGGCCACCACCGCACCACGCTCTCCGCCCGCGGCCTGCTGCCGCCGGCGGCCGTCCGCGCGCACGCCCGGGGGCTCGTCGAGCGCTTCGGCATCAAGGCGGCGACCACCGAGCTGCCCGCCTCCGCACTGTCCGGCGGCAACCTCCAGAAGCTGCTCATCGGCCGCGAACTCGCCCATGACGCACCTCTGTTGCTGGTCGAGCAGCCGACCAGGGGCGTCGACATCGGCGCCATCCAGAACATCCACGACCAGCTGATCGCCTACCGCGACGCCGGTCACGCCGTCCTCCTCGTCTCGGCCGAGCTGAGCGAGATCCGTGGCCTCGCGGACCGTGTGCTCGTCATGTACGAGGGCCGGATCGCGGCCTCGTACGCCAGGGAAGAGGCCGACGAGCGGACGCTGGGCCTCGCGATGGCGGGCGCCCCCACGGAGGCCACTCACGGACATGAGCCCACTGACATGAGCCCACAGACATGACACGCATATCCGGAGCCCTCCGCTCCCCCCTCACCTTCTCCGTGCTCGCGGGCCTGGCCATCGGCGCGGTGTTCCTGCTCGGCACCGGCGCGGACCCGGTCACGGCGTACGAGGCCGTCGTGACCGGCGCGCTCGGCGCCGACGGCATCGGCCCGACCCTGACCACCGGCACCAGCGTGCTCGGCCTGGCGCTCGCGCTGGCGATCCCGCTGCGGGCCGGGCTGATCAACCTCGGCGGCGACGGGCAGATGGTCCTCGGCGGGATCTCGGCGGCGGTGACCGGCCTCTACGCGCCGCTTCCCGCGCCCCTCACCGTTGTCCTGGCCCTGCTGGCCGGGATGGCCGCCGGCGCCGGATACGCCGTCCTGGCCGCCCTGTGCGAGAACCACCTCGGGGTCCCGCTGCTGGTCAGCAGCCTGCTGCTCAGCTACCCGGCGGTGTCGCTCGCCTCCTATCTGGCGCGTTACCCGCTCAAGGAGCCCGGCTCCAGCCTGCCCCAGACGCGGGCGCTGCCCGACGGGGTGGCGCTGCCCGCGTTCGGCGACTCCACGGTCACCCTGGGGCTCGTCCTCGTCGCGATCGCCGCCGCCGTGTACTGGTTCACCGACCGGCGCACCGCCGTCGGCTACGAGATCCGCATGACGGGTCTCAACCCCCGCTTCGCCGCCTACGCCGGTGTCGAGCGCCGGGGCCTGACGCTGAGGCTGATGGCGGTCTCCGGGGGACTCGCCGGACTCGTGGGCGGCATCGGGGTGCTGAGCTTCCCCTACCGCTTCGTGGACGGCTCGCTCACCGCCCCCGGCTACACCTGGACCGGCCTCACCGCCGCCCTGCTCGCCGCCGCGGCTCCGCTGGGCACGGTGGTCGCCGCGTTCTTCTTCGCGGTCCTCCAGGTCGGGGGGCTGGCGATGGAGCGCACCACCGAGGTGCCGCGCGAACTGACCCAGGTGCTGCAGGCGATCGTGATCGTGTTCCTCGCGGCCCGGCTGCGCTTCCCCGGCCGCCTGTTCGGCCGCCGCACCCGGGAAAGCGAGGCGGTGTGATGTTCCTCGACTCCGATCTCCTCGTGTCGGCGCTGCGCGCGCTCACCCCGATCCTGCTGGCGGCCCTCGGCGGCGCCCTGTGCGAGCGCGCCGGGGTCTTCAACATCGGCCTCGAGGGCATGATGCTGATGGGCTGCTTCACCTCCGTGGCGACCAGCTGGTTCACCGGCAGCCCCTGGCTCGGCGTCCTGGCGGCGGCCCTTGCGGCGGCCGCGTACTCGCTGATCCTGGCCGTGGGGGCGGTCACCCTGCGCGGGGACGCGGTGGTCCTCGGCATCGCCATGAACCTCCTGGCCGTCGGCCTGACCAGCTTCCTGCTGCGGACGGTCTTCGGCGTGCAGGGCACCTTCGACGATCCGTCGCTCGCCGGGCTGCCGCTGATCGGCGGCTTCACCCCGCTCGCCTACCTGTCGTGGGCGGCGGTCGCGGTCGCCGCGCTGCTGCTGTCGCGGCACGTGTGGGGGCTCCGGCTGCGCGGGGTCGGCGAGGCACCCGACGCGGCGGCCACCCTCGGGGTGAGCCCGGCCAAGTACCAGTACGGCGTGATCCTGCTGTCGGGAGTGCTGTGCGGGCTTGCGGGCGCCCAGCTCGCCCTGGGCAACGTCACGCTGTTCTCGGAGAACATGACGGCGGGCCGTGGTTGGATCGCTGTCGTGGCCGTCATGCTGGGCCGCGCCGCGCCCCTGGGCGTCCTGCTCGCCGCGCTGCTGTTCGGGCTCGCCGAGGCGGCCGGGTTCCGCCTCCAGGGTCTCGGCCTGCCGCAGCAGGCGACCGACGCCGCGCCCTACGTCGTCACACTCGGCGCCCTCTTCCTCACGACGGCCCGCCGCCGTCGCCGCCCCCGCACCACCGGAGCCGTCCAATGACGCAGGACCTGCTGCCCGTCACCCGCATTCCGCGCACCGGTCTTCCGGCGCACGCCGTGGTCGTCGGCGACCCGGCCCGCGCCGCGGCCGTCGCCGCGCTCCTCGACGGCGCCGAGGAGGTCTCGTACCACCGTGAGTACCGGGTGTTCAGCGGTAGCTGGCAGGGCGTGCCGGTCGTCGTCGCCTCGCACGGGGTGGGCGCGCCGGGCGCGATCCTGCTGTTCCAGGAGCTGGCGGACGCGGGGGTGCGCACCTTCCTGCGGTTCGGCACCGCGGGCGCGATGAAGCCGGGCATCCGGGACGGCGACCTGGTCGTCGCGGAGGCGGCCGTCCGCGACGACGGCGTCACCCACCAGCTGCTGCCCCCGGAGTACCCGGCGGTGTCCGCGCCCGAGGCGGTCCTCGCCCTCCGGCGCGCGGCCCGCGAGGCCGGCGCCCCGCACCACCGGGGCATCGTCTGGACCCGGGCGGCCTTCCAGCCGGGCCTGCTGCCGCTCTTCTCCTACACCGGCGCGGGGCTCGCCGCCATCGAGATGGAGCTGTCCGCGCTGCTGGTCACCGCCTCGCTGCGCGGACTGGTCGCGGGCGGTGTGCTGGTGATCGACGGGGCGAACGCCGACGAGCTGGTCGACGAGCAGGCGACCGGCGGCTACGACCCGCACCGCGAGGTCGTCGCGGCAGGCGTCGAACGGGGCGCGGTGGTCTCCCTGGAGGCGCTGCGGCTGCTCGCGGAGGCGGAGGCGGAAGGGGAGCAGGCGTGAGCATCGACCTGCTGGTGCACGGCGGTGACGTCCTGACGGTGGACGACGCCGGAACCGTCGTGCGGGACGGGGCGGTCGCGGTCCACGAGGGCAGGATCCTCGCCGTGGGACCGGCCCGTGAGCTGCGCGAGCGCCACACCGCCGCCGAGGAGATCGACGCCGCCGGCTGTCTCGTCCTCCCCGGGCTGATCAACACGCACACCCACCTGGCGATGACCCTGCTGCGCGGCCGCGCCGACGACGTCACCCTCCAGGGGTTCCTGGAACGGGTCCTGAAGTGGGAGGCGGAGTTGCTGGCGCCGGAGAACGTGGCGGCGGCGGTGCGGCTGGCGGTCGCGGAGAGCCTGCGGGCCGGGGTGACCTCGGCGCTGGACATGTACTGGTTCCACGAGGCGGCCGAGCGGGCGGCCCGCGAGTCCGGCTGGCGGCTGCACACGGGGCCCACCTTCATGGACGTGCCCGGGCCGCCGGACGGCATGGCGTACGAGGGGCGGCTCGCGTGGGCGCGGCGGGACCTCGCGGCACGCGGACCGGCCCGCGCAGGACACCGGCCGGTCGTCTTCGCGCACTCGGCGTACACCCTCTCCCCCGGCCAGCTCACCGAAGTCTTCGCGCTGGCCCGGGAGTTCGGGGCGCTGGTGCACATCCACGCGGCCGAGAACGCCACCGAGGTCGCCACCGTCGAGGTGCGGCACGGCAAACGGCCGGTGGAGCTGCTGGACTCCCTCGGCCTGCTCGGTCCCGACGTGCTGCTCGCGCACGCCGTCGACCTCACCGGTCCCGAGATCGCGGCGCTGGCCCGCACGGGCACGGCCGTCGCCCACTGTCCGGTGTCGAACCTGAAGCTGGGCTGCGGGATCGCACCCGTCCCACGGCTCCTGAGCGCGGGCGTGACCGTGGGGCTGGGCACGGACGGCGCCGTCAGCTCCAACTCGCTGGACGTGCTGGGGGCGGTGCGGCAGGCGGCGCTGGTGCACAAGGCGGGCGGCGACCCGACGGCGGTCGGCGCCGAGCAGGCCGTACGGATGGCGACGATCGAGGGCGCGCGGGCCCTCGGGCTCGGCGAGCAGCTCGGTTCGCTGGAGGCGGGCAAGCGGGCCGATCTGATCGTCCTCGACCTGGACGCACCGCATCTGCGGCCGCGGCACGACCCCTGGTCGACGCTGGCGTACGCGGCGCACTCCTCGGACGTGCGCGACACCGTCGTCGACGGGCGGGTCCTGATGCGCGATCGCGGGCTCACCACGCTCGACGAGCGGACGGTGATCGCAGATCTGGAGGCACTCCTCTGATCTGCCCGCATAATGGCGCTGAGACATCCGATGTATGGATCCGACGTCTGTATGCGACGTCCGGGTCCGGCGTCTGAATCCGATGTTCGGGCGATGAACGACAGGGAGGCCGGTCATGGCAGTCACCGACGAGGCGATCGAGAAGATCAAGGGCATGATCGTCTCGGGCGCGCTGCGCCCCGGGGACCGGCTGCCCAAGGAGAGTGAGCTGGCCGCCGAGCTGGGTCTGTCCCGCAACTCCCTGCGGGAGGCGGTGCGCGCCCTGTCGCTGATCCGGATCCTGGACGTGCGTCAGGGCGACGGCACCTACGTCACCAGTCTCGACCCGCAACTGCTTCTGGAGGCGCTGAGTTTCGTCGTCGACTTCCACCGCGACGACACGGTCCTGGAGTTCCTGGCCGTGCGCCGCATCCTGGAGCCGGCCGCCACGGCGATGGCCGCCCTGCGGATCAGCGAGCAGCAACTGGACGCGCTCGACGCCCAGTTGGACAAGCTCGGGGCCGATCCCTCGGTCGAGGAACTGGTCGCCGGTGACCTGGAGTTCCACCGGGGCATCGTGCACGGCGCCGGCAACTCGGTGCTGTGCTCGCTGCTGGACGGACTGTCCGGGCCCACCACCCGGGCCCGGATCTGGCGCGGTCTGACGCAGGAGGACGCGGTCGCCGGCACGCTGCGCGAGCACCGGGCGATCCTGGCGGCCCTGCGCGACCGGGACGCGGAGGCGGCGCGGTCGTGGGCGACGGTGCACATCGCGAGCGTGGAGCAGTGGCTGCGCTCGACTCTGTGAGCCCGCCCTGTGCGTCGGCTGTGGAGGGGTGCCGTGAGTCGGGTCCGGCGTGGGGTGTTCGGGGGTGGCGAACGGGGCAGTGATCCGTTCACTCCCCCGTGCAAGGGGGCTGCGAGCGCTCCCGCGGAACGCCGTAAGGTTGGGTGGTCAAGCGAGGGCACGTCGGAAGGAGGCGCTGGGTGATCGAGCTCGAGGGGGTTCCCGAGCTGATCGACCCGGTCATGGTGGCCGCGTTCGAGGGCTGGAACGATGCCGGCGACGCCGCCTCCACCGCGGTCGGGCATCTGGAGCGGGAGTGGAAGGGCGAGGTGTTCGCGGCGCTGGACGCCGAGGACTACTACGACTTCCAGGTGAACCGTCCCACGGTGTGGATGGACGCCGGCGTGCGCAAGATCACGTGGCCGACGACAAGGTTGTCGGTCGTCCGGGTGGGTGGCGACAAACCACGCGACCTGGTGCTCGTACGCGGCATCGAACCGTCCATGCGCTGGCGCTCGTTCTGCAACGAGCTGCTCGGCTTCGCGCACGAGTTGGGCGTGGAGTTGGTGGTCATCCTGGGCGCTCTGCTCGGTGACACCCCGCACACCCGTCCGGTACCGATCAGCGGCACCACGTCCGACGCGGACCTGGCCCAGCGGATGGACCTGGAGGAGACCAAGTACGAGGGCCCCACGGGTATCGTCGGCGTCCTCCAGGAGGCGTGCACGCACGCCGGTGTGCCCGCGGTGAGCCTCTGGGCGGCCGTGCCGCACTACGTCTCACAGCCGCCGAACCCGAAGGCGACGCTGGCCCTCCTCAACCGCCTGGAGGACCTGATCGACGTACGCATCCCCCTGGGCGAACTGCCCGAGGACGCGCGCGCCTGGCAGGTGGGCGTGGACCAGCTGGCCGCCGAGGACACCGAGGTCGCCGAGTACGTGCAGACGCTGGAGGAGGCGCGGGACACCGCGGAGCTGCCGGAGGCGTCGGGCGAGGCGATCGCCCGCGAGTTCGAGCGCTACCTGCGACGCCGGGACGGCGGCGCTCCGCCGGACCCCGGAGAGCGCACCCGGCCCCCGAAGCCGCAGAAGCCGAGCGAGGACACCTCCGAGGACGCCTCCGACGACGGTGAATCGTCGGAGGAATAGAACTGCCAGCGGGACCGAGGTCCGAGGTCCGAAAGGGGCGGTGCGCTACGGCGCACCGCCCCTTGTCGTACCCGGTGTACGGGCGCGGTGTACGGGCGGGGCGCGCCCTTCGGCTACAGCGCCACGCCGAGCAGCGCGTCCACGGCCCGCGAGACGACACCCGGGGCGCCGATGTCCGTGCCGCCCCGCTCCTGCTGGAGAGCCGCCCAGCGGTCGACGGCGGCGAGTGCGGCCGGGGCGTCGAGGTCGTTCCCGAGGGCCTCGCGGATCTCTTCGACGAGCGCCTCGGCGGGCGGTCCGTCGGGCCGGGAGACGGCGGCCCGCCAGCGCCCGAGCCGGGCCTCGGCATCCGCCAGGACCTGGTCGGTCCACTCCCAGTCGGATCGGTAGTGGTGGGCGAGGAGGGTGAGCCGGATGGCGGCGGAGTCGACGCCGTCCTGGCGCAGCTTCGAGACGAAGACGAGGTTGCCCCTGGACTTGGACATCTTCTCGCCGTCCAGGGCGACCATGCCGGCGTGCACGTACGCCTGCGCCATGGGGAACTCGCCGGTCAGCACCTGGGCGTGGGAGGCGCCCATCTCGTGGTGCGGGAAGGCGAGGTCGGAGCCGCCGCCCTGCACGTCGAAGCCCATCCCGAGGTGGTCCAGGGCGATGGCCACGCACTCGATGTGCCAGCCGGGCCGGCCACGGCCGAGCGAGCCGCCGTCCCAGCTGGGCTCACCCTCGCGGGCCGCCATCCAGAGCATCGGGTCGAGCGGGTTCTTCTTGCCGGTGCGGTCGGGGTCACCGCCGCGCTCGGCGGAGAGCAGCCGCATGGCGGCCGCGTCCAGGCCCGAGACCCTGCCGAAGTCCGGGTCGGACTCGACGGAGAAGTAGACGTCTCCGTCGAGTTCGTAGGCGGCGCCCGCGTCCCGCAGCCGCTCGACGAGCGGGACGATGCCGGGTATCGCCTCGACGGCGCCTATGTAGTGCCGCGGCGGCAGCATCCGCAGGGCCGTCATGTCCTCGCGGAAGAGCGCCGTCTCCTTCTCGGCGAGGGCGACCCAGTCGACGCCGTCGCGCTCGGCGCGCTCCAGGAGCGGGTCGTCCACGTCGGTGACGTTCTGGACGTAGTGAACCTGCCGCTTGGTGTCGAGCCACACGCGCTGGACGAGGTCGAACGCGTTGTAGGTCGCCGCGTGACCCATGTGGGTCGCGTCGTACGGCGTGATGCCGCAGACGTAGATACGGGCGACGGGACCGGGGTCGAGGGAGACCAAGCCGCCGGTCGCGGTGTCGTGGATCCTCAGGTCGCGGCCCTGACCAGGCAGGGCGGGGACCTCGGAAGCGGGCCAGGCATGCATGTCATGAGCCTAACCGGACGGAAGTGACGTATACGAACCGGAGCAGGCCGGATGACCGGGAAGGCACTCTTGCATGATCCCGCCCGACGTGCTGGCGGGGGTTCAACCGGTGGCCGGGCGGTCCTGCCCGGGTCAAACCCGGGGCCAGAGATGGCCGGCCCGTCGCCGCTCAGGTCCGGGCGCCAGGCGGGCCAGCCTGCGCCAGACCGGGGGCCAGGGGGACGGCCGGCCCGTCGCTTGCTCAGGTCCGGGCGCCAGGCGGGCCCGCCTGCGCCAGACCGGGGCCAGGCGGGTGCGTCGGGGTCCAACCGCGGGACCAAGTGGCCCTGTCGGGGTCGGACCGGGGCCGGGAGGCCCTGCCGAGGCCGGGCGGGACCGGGAGGCCAAGCCCGACGTCCGCCGGGACCAGGTGGCCCAGCCGCGTCCGCCGGGACCAGGCGGCCCAGCCGACGTCCGGCGGGACCAGGCGGCCCAGCCGACGTCCGGCGGGACCAGGCGGCCCAGCCGCGTCCGCCGGGACCAGGCGGCCCAGCCGCGTCCGCCGGGACCAGGCGGCCCAGCCGCGTCCGCCGGGACCAGGCGGCCCAGCCTGGGTCAGACCGGGGGCCAGGGGATGGCCGGCCAGTCGCCGCTCGGGTCCGGGTGTCTGCCGGCCTGCAGCAGCGCTTCGGCACGCGCGCGTGTGGCGTCGAGTTCCGCTGGGGTGATGAGCGCGGCCAGGGTGGCCGCCAGCCGTCCGCCGGGTTCCAGGGCCGCCCTGAGGCCCTTGAGCACCTCGACGGCCTCCCCGGTCAGGGGCTCCCCCGCCCAGCCCCACAGCAGCGTGCGCAGCTTGTTCTCGGCGTTGAAGGTGACTCCATGGTCGATGCCGTACAGCCGGCCGTCGGCGGTGGGCAGCAGATGGCCGCCCTTGCGGTCGGCGTTGTTGATCACCGCGTCGAGGACGGCGAGCCGGCGCAGCCGTTCGTCGTCGGCATGCACCAGCAGCGCGGTCCGGCCCTCGTCGACCTCGGCGAACCCGATCGCCTTCCAGCCCGGCTCGGGCTCCTCGGCGTCCACCAGGGCGAGCAGTTCGGACTCCGGTGCCGTCTCGATCCACAGCTGGCACATGCCCTCGCCGTAGGGCCCGTCCCGCAGCACGGTGGGCGGCACCAGACCCCAGCCGGTCGCCTCGGAGACCTCGTAGGCGGCCACCTCGCGCTGGGCGAGGGTGCCGTCGGGGAAGTCCCACAGCGGTCGCTCGCCCGCGACGGGCTTGTAGACGCAGGCGGCCTCACGGCCCTCGTGTGCGACGGTGCAGTACAGGGCCGCGTTGGAGGCGTCGCGGATGCGGCCGCGGACGGTGAGCTCGCCGCGCGCGAGGAGTTCGGCGCCGGCCCGGTCGGTGGCCGTCACGCCCCCCGGCGGTATCCGTTCTGGCGCGGACATACGTGTCCTTCCGGGTCGAGCGGCAGACTGCACAGCGGACACGGCGGCCGGCCCGCGTTGACGACGTCGAGGGCACGCTTGGCGAAGGCTCGCGCCTGGGCGCCGCTGAGCCGGACCCGCAGCATCGGGGGCCCGTTCTCCTCGTCCTGGAGAAGCTTCTCCTCGGCCTCGGCGAGATCCTCGTCGGAGTCCGCGTCGAGCTCCACCAGTGCCTGCGCCTCGACGATCATGCGCTGTTCCTCGCCGTCCCAGGCGAGGGCCATCGTGCCGACCCGGAACTCCTCCTCGACCGGTGTGTCGAGGGGGGCCGTGTCGGTGTTCTCGGCGGGCGACATCGCGGGCACGGGGGCGCTGCCGCCGCTGCGGCGTACGACCTCGTCCAGCAGTTCGTCCATGCGCTCGGCGAGTGCGGCGACCTGGGTCTTCTCCAGGGCCACGCTGGTCACTCGGGCGCCGGCGGTGGCCTGGAGGAAGAACGTACGGCGCCCGGGCAGTCCGACCGTACCGGCCACGAAGCGGTCCGGGGGATCGTAGAGGAACACCTGACGGGACACGTCCTGTCTCCATGGGAGTCGTGGGTCATCATGGGCCGGGGAACGGATGGGGGAACGTCCCTGCGGGTACGCACGCGTTTGCGGACCGCTTCACCCTACTGCGGCCGACGATCACGGTGCGCCCGCACCACCCCCGACCGTCGCGTCCCCGGCCGGCGGCTCCTCGCGCGGGGCGAGGGAGGCGAAGTCGCCGGTGTCGCCGAGGCGCACGAGAAAGGGGCGCAGCCGGGTGTAACGGATCGCTGTGATGGAACACGGTTCTACGGAGATCCGCTGGAAGAGGTCGAGATGAAGCCCGAGCGCATCCGCCACGAGCGACTTGATGATGTCGCCGTGCGAGCACATCAGATAGACGGCGTCGGCGCCGTGGTCGCGCTCCACGCGCGCGTTCCACTCACGTACCGCCTCGGCGGCGCGGGTCTGCATGGCCCGCATGGACTCGCCGCCTGGGAAGGCGGCGGCGGAGGGGTGCGTCTGCACGACCTCCATGAGGGGCTCGTCCATCAGCTCGGCGAGTTTGCGTCCGGACCAGTCGCCGTAGTGGCACTCCCCGATCCGCTCGTCGGTGTGGACGCGCAGACCGGGGCGGGCGTCGAGGAGCGGCCGGAGCGTCTCCTGGCAGCGCTGGAGGGGGCTGGCGACCACCTCGGCGATCGGCAGCCCGTCGAGCCGCCCGGGCAGTGCGGCGGCCTGCGCGGCTCCGCGCTCGTCGAGGGCGACACCGGGCGTCCAGCCGGCGAGCACTGCGGAGGTGTTGGCGGTGGACCGGCCGTGCCGGACGAGGATCAACGTGGGCATGCCGCCCAGCGTAGGCGCACGCGCGCGTGCGCCGGTGAGCGCCCGAAGGGAGGATGCGCCGCGTGATCGTCGACTGCGCCGTCTACCGGGACGGGCACCGCGCGGAGGGCCCGCAGGACTTCTCGGACGCCCTGGCCGAGGCACGGGCCGCGGGCGGCTTCGTGTGGATCGGGCTGCACGAGCCGACGGAGAAGGAGTTCGACCACGTCACGCGGGAGTTCGCCCTGCACCCGCTCGCCGTCGAGGACGCCCTCAAGGCCCACCAGCGGCCCAAGCTGGAAATCTACGACGACTCGCTGTTCCTGGTCTTCAAACCGGTCGTCTACGAGCCCGAGAGCGACGCGGTCTCCTCCGGCGAGGTGATGGTGTTCCTCGGCGACGGGTTCGTGGTGACCGTCCGGCACGGCGAGGGTGCGCCGCTGGCCGCCGTACGGCACCGGCTGGAGGACGAACCGAAGCTGCTCGCCAAGGGGCCCACGGCGGTGCTGTACGCGATCGCCGACGCCACCGTGGACCACTACCTGGACGTGGCGACGGAGCTCCAGACGGACCTGGAGGAGCTGGAGGCGGAGGTGTTCTCGCCGGACGGCGGCGGCTCACGGCACACCGCGTCGCGGATCTACCGGTTCAAGCGGCAGATCCTGGAGTTCCGCCGGGCCACCGGCCCGCTGGAGCCGCCGCTGACCCGGCTGGCTGGCACCAGCGCGTCCGGCCCGGGCGTGCCCTTCGTGAACGACAAGGCGCGGCCCTTCTTCCGGGACGTCAACGACCACCTCACGCGCGTGAACGACTCCGTGGAGGGGCTGGACCGCCTGGTCACGGACATCCTCTCGGCTCATCTGGCGCAGATGAGCGTCCGGCAGAACGACGACATGCGGAAGATCTCGGCGTGGGCGGCGATGGCCGCGATCCCCACGATGATCGCGGGGATCTACGGCATGAACTTCGAGCACATGCCGGAACTGCGGTGGGTGTGGTCGTATCCGGCGGTGATCGCGCTGATGGTCGGGCTCGAGGTGCTGCTGTACCGGTTGTTCAAGCGGCGGGGCTGGCTCTAGCGAGAGCCGCCGGTCCCAGGGCTGCGGCCGCTCCCGCGCGGGAGCGGCCGGCTCAGGCCGACTCGGGGGCCGGGACCGCCGGGCCGCCCAGCGCGTCGTGGCGCCCGGGCATCTCCAGGGAGACCATCCGCCGCCAGCCCGCCAACCGCTCCCACGCGTAGACGGCGTGGATGCCGGCCGCGAGGAACGCCGACCTGGCCCTGGCCCAGCCGAGGATGTCCCCCATGTGGGCCATGACGGCCAGGCTCACGTCGCGGTGGACCCGGATCTCGGCGAGCGCGCAGGCGCGCAGCGTCCTCTGGATGGCCCGGCCGTGTCCCACGCGGGCCAGGCGCAGCAGTTCCTCGTGGCAGTAGGCGAGGTGGTCGTCCTCGTCGTTGGAGATCATCCGCACCGCGCGGCCGAGGTCGGGGTGGTCGCCGAAGTGCCTGCGCAGCATTTCCATCTGCTCGGCGGCCCGCTGTTCGGTGACCCGGCTGTGGGCGAGGTAGACGACGATGTCCTGCACGGTCAACGGCTCGTCGGCGTTGAGCCGGTCGTGCGCGAGGCCGATGCCGTCGCTCTCCAGGAGCATCGTGTAGTCGGTGTCGCGCGGTACGGGGACGGGAGCGAGACCGCGCTTCTTCATCAGGGCGTTGAAGATCCGCGCGTGCTTGTCCTCGTCGGCGCCGTGCCGGGTGATCTTGGGGGCGAGGTCACGTTCGCTCTGCGGGACGAGCGCGGCGATCCGCGCGTTCTCCCAGCCACCCTGCGACTCTCCGCCTGCGGCGATGGAACAGAAGAGCGCGAAGGACTCGTCGTTGCCGATGATCTCCTGGAACAGGCTCTTGGCCGAAAGCATCGTGGGGGCACCTCTCCGCATTGCGCAGGATTCCGCAGCATTCCGCAAGGAACGAGTCAAATGCGGCACGGAAGGCGTTGCAACAGGTGTGTCGGACAACTCCGCCAAAAGAGGGACCCCGGGAGTCGGCCCGGGAGCGTAACCACGCGCCGCGCGGCGCGTTGTTCCGCGTGACGGCCGTGGCGGGGAAGACCCCCGAGCCCCCACCACGGCCGCTGAAACTCCCGGGACCCGCGAGTACCGGCTATGCCAGACCGGCGAGCTCCAGGGCCTGCGCGCCGGCCCGCAGCGAGGCGAGGCGCTCGTCCAGGGTGAAGCCGGCGGGGGCGAGGGTGAGGGTGGTGACGCCGGCCGCCGCGTAGGCCTTCATCCGGTCGGCGATCCGCTCCACCGAACCCAGCAGCGTGGTCCGGTCGATCAGCTCGTGCGGTACGGCGGCCGCGGCGCCCTGCTTGTCACCGGACAGGTACTTGTCCTGGATATCGTCGGCCGCGGCCTCGTAGCCCATGCGGCGCGCGAGCTGGTTGTAGAAGTTCTGCTTGCGGCTGCCCATACCCCCGACGTACAGCGCGGTGTAGGGGCGGAAGGTGTCGGCGAGCCGCTCGACGTCCTTGTCCTCGCCCACGGCCAGCGGCAGCGTCGGACAGACGTCGAAGCCGTCCAGGGTCTTGCCGGCCTTCTCGCGTCCGGCCCGCAGGTGCTTGATCGCGGTGTCCTCGAGGTGCTCGGCGGACGGGAAGATGAGCAGGGCGCCGTCGGCGATCTCGCCGGTCTGCTCGAGGTTCTTCGGGCCGATCGCGGCGATGTAGAGCGGGATGTGCTCACGCTCCGGGTGCACGGTCAGCTTGATCGGCTTGCCCGGCCCGCCCGGCAGCGGCAGCGTCCAGTGCTCGCCGTCGTACGACAGCCGCTCCCGCGTCATCGCCTTGCGGACGATCTCCACGTACTCCCGGGTGCGGGACAGCGGCTTGTCGAACTTGACGCCGTACCAGCCCTCGGAGACCTGCGGTCCCGAGACGCCGAGGCCGAGGCGGAAACGGCCGCCGGACAGCGAGTCGAGGGTGGCGGCGGTCATCGCGGTCATCGCCGGCTGGCGGGCCGGGATCTGGAAGATGGCCGAGCCGACGTCGATGCGCTCGGTCTGCGCGGCCACCCAGGTGAGCACCGTGGCCGCGTCGGAGCCGTAGGCCTCGGCGGCCCAGCAGACGGCGTATCCGAGGCGGTCGGCCTCCTGGGCGACGGCGAGGTTGTCGCCGTCCATTCCGGCACCCCAGTAGCCGAGGTTGATCCCGAGCTGCATGGCCGATCCCCTTACTGATCAGTAACGACGCTGTTGCGGAGACCTTAGCGCGGGGGCCGGTGCCCGGGGAGGGTGGTGTGGCGAGGGTCGCGCGGATCGCCAACGGCGTCGCGGCCTGCGGAACTCGGCTCTCCCTCCCGCACATTCGGTTATCCACAGGCAACCCACTGCCCAGTTCTGGCCAGTAATCTCGGCGTCCATGGAGCAGAGGCATCTCGGCCGCACCGGCCTGCGCGTGTCCCGCATCGGGCTCGGCACCCTGACCTGGGGCCGCGACACCGACGAGCAGGACGCCGCGGACGTCATGAAGACGTTCTGGGAGGCGGGCGGGACCCTCGTCGACACAGCCGACGTGTACGGCGACGGAGACGCCGAGTACCTGCTCGGACGGCTGATGGACGGCCTGGTGCCGCGCCGGGACCTGATCATCTCGACGAAGGCGGGCAGCGTCCCCGACCCGGACCGCCGACACGACGGCTCGCGGGGTCACCTCCTCGCCGCCCTCGACGCCTCGCTCGCACGGCTCGGCACCGACCATGTCGACCTGTGGCAGGTGCACGCCTTCGACCCCGACACCCCGCTGGAGGAGACACTCCAGGCCCTCGACATCGCGGTCGCCAGCGGCCGCGCCCGCTACGCCGGGGTGGCCAACTTCTGCGGCTGGCAGCTCGCCAAGGCGGCCACCTGGCAGCTTTCCGCGCCGGGCACCCGCACCCGCCTCGCGGCGACGCAGATGGAGTACTCGCTGCTGCAGCGCGGCATCGAGCGCGAGGTGCTGCCGGCCGCAATGGATCTCGGCATCGGTCTGCTGCCCTCCTCTCCGCTGGGCCGCGGCGTCCTCACCGGCAAGTACCGGGCCGACGCCCTGCCACCCGACTCGCGCGGCGCCTCGGACCACTTCGGGCTCTTCGTCGAGCCGTATCTCGACGACACCGCGAGCGGCATCGTCGACGCCGTGGCTACCGCCGCCGACGGACTGGCGGTGACCCCGCTCCAGGTCGCCCTCGCCTGGGTCCGCGACCGGCCCGGCGTGTCCGCCCCGATCGTCGGCGCGCGCAACGCGCAGCAGCTCACGGCGGCGTTGTCAGTGGAGGCCCTTAGTCTTCCTGACGAGATCTGCCGGGCCCTCGACGATGTGTCGGCGCCCGTGCACCGCTATCCCGATCACGACTGGAGCACGCTGTGAGCACGGAGCCGGTTCCCCCGGAGAGCACCGAGAACGCCGGACCGGCGACGCCGGACGCCGCCGGGGAGCCCGGGGCCGCGGACCACACCGCGACGGCCGAGCCGCCGGCCGACGGCGCCGGGACGGGCGACGACCACACCCCCGGCGCGCCTGCCGCGGGGGCGGACGGCACGGGCCCGAGCGAGAACGAAGCCGACGGCGGCGACAGCGGCGACGGCGACAGCGACAGCGACAGCGAAGAGAGGCTCGCCGCCGAGGCAGACGAAGATCCGGACGCGGCCTCGGGCGCGGCGGCGCAGGCAGCGGCGGGCCCAGGCAGTGACGCCGACACCGGCGCGGACACGGCGGGTGAGGGCGGCGCCGAAGGGAAGGCGACCGAGGGGGACGGCGGCGCTTCGGCAGCCGGCGACGCGGCCACGCAGCTTTCCGAGGCGGAGGCCGAGCTGGCCGCGCAGAAGCTGGAGCGGGAGCGGATCGAGCGGCGCAAGGCCGAGAAGGCCGAGCCCATCGCCAGCGGGACCAAGCTCAGCGGGAAGGCCGCCGATCTGCTGGCGGCGGTACGCGCGGTGGAGGGCGGGGCGAAACCCCCGGCCGTGTTCGCCGAGCCCGCTCCCGCCCCGCGCCGGCCCGCCCCGGAGCCCGTGCGGCGCCCTCAGCCGATGGCCGCCGTAGCGGCCGCGAACGCCGCACCGGCACCCGCGGCGGACGCCGTCGAGGGGGTGCGGCGCGTGCTGGCCGCCGGTGGCGCACCCGAGCCACTCGCGCCGCAGGCCGCCCTCGCGCTCGGCGAAGGCGCCGAGGAACTGCTGCGCGAGGACCCCTGGCAGTTGTTGCGCGTCCCCGGTGTGCGGCCCGAACAGGCCGACGGCTTCGCGCGGGCGCTGCTCGGCCCGGAGTGCGCCCCGGACGACGAACGGCGCGGCCGCGCGGTGACCGTCTGGCTGCTGGAACAGGCCGCCCTGGCCGGGCACACCGCCCTGGAGCTGCCGACCCTCACCGCCGCCCTCGACCGGCAGGCCGTGCCGGACGCGGAAGCCGCCGTACAGAGCACGCTGGCCGAGGGCGAGGCCCTGGCCTTCCAGGACGCCCTGGACACGCCCGGCGCCGGGCAGCCCGCGGCGGACACCGAGGAAGGCGGCGAGGAGGGCGAGGAGGCCCGGCCGGTGCGGGTCCTGGTGGGTCTGGAGCGGTACGCGCTCGCGGAGGAGAGCCTCGCCGACGCACTGGCCCGGGTGGTCAACTCCCTGGCCAAGGAGGCCGCCGCGCCGTGGGAGCCGGTCACGGCCACCGCGTCCGGCAGTACGGCCGAACTGCTCCGCGCCGTCGCCGGGCACGGTCTCGTGCTGCACACCGGCGGCGAGGCCGCCCGCGCCGAACCGGCGGCCCTGCTCACCGCGGCCCGGACCCTGGGCCTGCGCGCGGTCGCGGCCTGCCACACGCCGGACGGTCGGCGGCGGTTCGCGGCTCTCCTCGGCGAGCAGGCCGGCGACGGCGCCGTCGTCACCGTCCCGGGTCTGCTCGCCGGCTCCGAGGGGCCCGGACGGGACGCCGAAGGGGCCTTCGCCCTCGACCTGCTGGTCCTGCTCGACGCGCCGCAACTGGACGTGGAGAGCGCCGCGACGCTGGCGGAGTCGCTGCCGGACGGGGCCCGCCTGGTGCTCAGCGGGGATCCGGCGGTGCTGTGGTCGGCCGGCCCGGGCCGGGTCTTCGCCGACCTGCTCGCGGCGCGCGTGTGCCCCCAGGTCGCCTCGCGCACACCCGACCCCGGGCCGATCGGCGAGCTCGTCTCCGGTGTCGGCATCGGCGAGCTGAACCAGGTCGACGCGCCGGGCAAGGAGATCGTGATCGTGCCGGTGCGGGAGGCGGGCGAGGCCGTCCACCGGACCGTGCAGCTCGTCGCCGACTCGGTGCCGCGGGCCTTCGGGATCACACCCGAGGAGACGGTGGCGATCACCCCGGGGCACGGCGGCGCGGCCGGCACCCGCGCGCTGAACGCCGCCCTGAAGGAACGGCTCAATCCCGGCCCCGGCCGCTTCGGCGGCTTCGACCCCGGCGACCGGATCGCCTACTCGCCCGCTCCGGGCCGTACGGTGCCGGGCCGGGTGGTGACGGCCGACGCGGACGGGCTGCACCTGTCCTGCGCCGGTGCCTCCGTGGTCGTGCCGAGGGAGCGGGTGGAGCAGACCGTCCGGCACGGATGGGCGCTGACCGCGCACCAGGCCGTGGGCAGCCGGTGGCCCGCGGCGGTCGTGGTCCTGCCCGGGGACGCCGCGCCGACCCTCTCCCGTCCGTGGGTGTACACGGCCTTCGGCCGGGCGGAGCGCCATCTCTCCGTGGTGCACGGCGTCGAGCAGGCCCTGCCGAAGGCCGTGACCGAGGTTCCGGCGAAGCCCCGCACGACCCGGCTGCCAGTGCTGCTGCGCACCCAGGTCCCGGCGGCCGAATAGCGCGAACGGCGGCGGTCCCGAAGGGTCTCCCCCTCGCGACCGCCGCCGTCGTGAAGTTCTACCGCGCGGCGAGCGCGCCTACCGGGCGTCGGGGGCCGGGCGGGGCTTCGCGGACCCGGCCCAGCGGTCCGCGTCCAACGGCTCCAGCTCCTCGTCCTCGATGTCGTCCACGAGATCGTCGTCGCCGTCGTCACCGTCGTCGGGTTCGTCGAACACCGAGCTCACGTCGAAGCGGCAGACCACTCGCCCGGGGTCGGCCTGTTCGAACGGCGTCTCGAGCCACTCGCCCGGCTCGGCCGGTTCGTCCGCCGCCAGCACCCACAGCGTGGAGTCGCCCTCCTCCAGGCCGAACTCCTTGTGCCGGGAGGCGATCTCGTCCGCCTCGAACTCGCCGAACAGAATGCCCAGGGCTCCGTGCACCGTGTCCGAGACGGCCGCGCCCACTCCCTCGTCGTCCGCCGCCTCGACCCGCTGGGCCTGCGCCAGCAGCCGCTGCGGCTCCGCGACGGCGTAGTCGCGGCGGATCAGCACGCTCAGCGCGTTCGGCTCCTCGGGGCCCGCGTACGGCGGCAGGGCGTCCTCCGCGCCGGGGATCTCGAAGGGCGTGACCTCGTCATAGCGGTCGTAGAGCAGTTCGTCGTAGACCTCCGCGGCCGCGGCAAGCTCGTTGAACGCCTCGTAGACGGCCGGGTCGTCCTCCCCCGTCCTGCGTTCGACCGCGGCCAGGTGGCGGTCGAGCGCGGTCTTGACCGCCTCGGCGGCGGCGCGTACCTCGGCAGCGGTGGGCTGCGCAGCATCAGACATAGTGCAGACGCTATCCGTACCGGACCCCAGACCGCACAATAGATGCGATGCCGGAATACGAATTTGTCGACGTCTACGTACCGCGCGGGGTCTCCCGCAAGGACGCGACACGACTGCTGACCGACCATGCCGAGTACGGACACTGGGAGTTGGACCGTCTGAGCCTGCTGCGTGACGGCAGCCGCCGGGTGCGGTTGCGTCGGCGGATCATCCGCCAGGTGCGGGCCACGTGGTGAGGTGAGACGACGGATACGGAGCGGGGCCCGCCGTGGCGGGGCCCGCATCCGCGCTGGCACTCCCCAGGCT